>JANXVV010000489.1 GCA_025351525.1 Humisphaera sp.
GACTACCGCGACCTGTGGCACCCACCCCAAACTCGGAGATTGCCCGGCAGATGCAGGATCGGGCGCTCTGCGAGGTGGAGTCTGCCGATCTCGTTCTGCTGTTGCACGATGCCTCGTCGAATGAGTTGCCGATGACACCGATGCGGTCGCCGCATCTGGTCGTTTATACGAAGTGCGACCTGGTGACTGGAGTGACTTCCGCCGGCTCATCGGCGATTCACATTTCCGCACACACCGGGGAAAACCTCGACCTGCTGCGGCGGCGATTGGATGAGCTGGCGTTTGGTGCCGCCCCAACCGAGGGAACGCTCGCATTGAACGCCCGACATCTTCAGGCCCTTGCCGACGCCCGCGCGGCTCTCACCCGCGCCGCCGATCTTGTCTCGGGGGGCAGTGAACTGCTTGCGCTGGAACTGCGCGAGACGCTCGATGCCCTCGGTTCGATCCTCGGCAACGTCTCCCCCGATGACGTGCTCACCCGCGTTTTCTCGGCGTTCTGCATCGGGAAGTGATGGATTGCGGCGCGGCTCGACACCCCTATATAGCCCCCGGCACGCCGGGGGAAACCTTTCGGCGACGGTGGACGTTTCGGGCGGGTAAGCGTTTCCCCCCGGCCTGCCGGGGGCTATGTAGGGGTGTTGAAGGCTTTCGTTCGGAATGGCTTGCTTTCCCATCAGTGGCGCGTGATATTCGCCGGCGATCCCGTTCATTTTCACAGCCTTGAAAGGTCATCATGCGGACATTCCTTTTCAGTTGCATCGCCCTGCTTATTTTGCCGTCGATCGTCGAGGCTCAACCCCTCGCGGATCGGTTGCCGGGCGACGCGGTGATCTACGTCGGATGGCGCGGGGCCGATTCCATGGGACCGGGATATCAAACTTCGCATCTCAAGGCGGTACTGGATGCTTCGGATTTCGCACAGGTGATCCATGAATTTCTCCCGCAGGTGATGGCCCGTCTCGGGAAAGAAGACCCCGATGCGGCTCGGGTTATGCCGATCATTTCGGCGGTCGCCCAACCGATGTGGAAGCATCCCTCCGCGCTTTACATGGGCGCGTTTGAGATGAACGGTCGCGAGCCTGCCCCTCGACTGGCGGTCTTGTGCGATGCCGGCGTCGATGCGCCGCAACTCCTGGCGACATTGAAAAAACTGCTCGTGCAGAACGAGGGCCTGCCGATTCCCATTGAGGTCAGGGAGTCAAAGGGTCTGATCGTTGTCACATTCGGGAAAATGTCGTCCGCGTTTGATGCATTGACCGGCGGGCTGCCGGCGGGTGAAACTCAAACATTGGCCAATGAAAAGGGATTCAAGGACGCCATGGCTCAGGGAGTAAAAGAACCCTCCATCGTCTTTTACGCGAATGTGGAAGGGATGGTCGCCACGGCCAACAAGTTGGTGAATCAACTGCACGATGACCAGGGAAAAGCGCTCTGGCCGAAAATCCGCGATGGTCTCGGGCTGACCGGGTTGAAGCGAATTGCCGTGGCGGGCGGGTTTGACGGGAAGGACTGGATGGAGTCGGCCTTCGTCGCCGCCCCGGTCCCGCGCGCGGGATTGTTGAAGATGGTGGATGGCGCCCCGCTGTCCGCCGACCTGCTGAAATTGGTCCCCAAAACCAGCACCGAATTGACGGCGGGGCGGTTCAATCTGGCCGGGTTTGTCGCGCAGATTCGCGAGGAGATCGGCCAATTCGATCCGGGCATGCGCGATCAGGTCGATGGCGCGATCCAGCAGATTTCCCGGATTCTCGGCATGGATGTTCAGAAGGATTTGCTCGGTTCCTTCGGCGAGGAATGGGTCGCCTACAGCGACCCGGCCATCGGAGGTTTCGGTTTTGCCGGCGCGGTTCTCGTGAATCATCTGACCGATCCCGCGAAGGCCGAGCAATCTTTTTCGCGGCTGGAACAATTCATCAATCAGATCATCGCCGCCAATCTCCACGATCCGAAAGTGAGCGTTGCTTTTCAAAAGCGGATGGAGGGCGGATTGACGCTGCACTACCTGGCGATTCCGCTGGTGACCCCGACGTGGGCGATCCAGGACGGCAATCTGTATTTCGCCCTCTATCCGCAAACCGTCAGCGGGGCGGCGGCATTTGTCGCAGGGAAGGGACCGTCCATTTTGGAGAATGCGGATTTTGTGGCAACCCGTAAGCGCCTGGGAAATGAGAGCGCCGACAGCGTGCAGTACACCGATCTGGTGCGCTTGGCACCGGTCAATTACGGGTCGTGGGTTGCCATCTCACGGCTGATCGGTTTCGGCGATCTGTTCGGCGTCCCATCTCCGCTGATCGTGCTCCCGCCCATGGCCCCGCTGATGGCCAACCTGTCCTCCGCGGGCAGCATGAGCTGGTCCGATGATGCCGGCTTTCATGCCAGAAGCATTTGCCCTTTCCCCGGCAGCACGGTGCTCAGCACCGATCCAATCTCATCGTACATGTCCGCCTCGCCCGCGTTCATGTTGAGCGTTTTGCTGCCTTCGCTGAGCAAGGCCCGCGAAACGGCGAATCGCGTGAAGTCCGGCTCGAATCTACGGCAGATCGGCATGGGCTGCATGCTTCACGCCAACGAGAACAAGGGGAACTATCCGCCCGATCTGGGTTCACTGCTGAAGCAGGATTTGACGCCCGCAGTATTTATTTCCCCTCGCGGCAACCAGGCATTGCCGGCGCAAAATCTGACGCCCGAGCAGTGGGCCCAATGGGTCAACGAACACTCCGATTATGTCTATCTCGGCAAGGGAAAGACGAACAACATCCCGGCCGATCAACCTCTGGCTTACGAGAAACTGGAGGTCGGCGGCAATCAAGGCGTGAATATTCTTTTCGGCGACGGGCATGTGGAGTTCACCCAGACGCAGCAGGCGCAGGAGATCATTGCGAAAAGCGCGTCGAAGTTTTAA
>JANXVV010000495.1 GCA_025351525.1 Humisphaera sp.
CCGCCACCTGGACCACCCCCGCCGCCACCCCGCAAGGAGCGGAAAAACGCGAGCTGCGGCGGCACTCCGGAGCCACCGCTCGATGAATCATCCGCCTTGAAAATATCCTGAATCAACTTCGCGGTCGCCGTCGCATCCGCATATTTCAACTGCTTGACGCGGATGCCGTTGTCCGCCGGATCGCGCTTGTCCAGGCTCGCGATGATCTCCACCACCCGCCGAATGTTCGCCTGCGTGTCGGTGATGATCAGATTGTTACTCGCGCCGTTGGAAGTCACATCGGCATCGGTGCTGATGACCGGGGCCAGATCCTGTTTGAGCTTGATGACGTCCACCGTCTTCACCGGGATGACCTGCGTGACCAGATTATCGGTGACCGGAATTTTCTCCGGGTCGGCACCGAAGTAGACCGGCGTGGCTTTCTTGGCCTTGTCACGGGCGACGATTTTAAGAATGCGTTCCTGCTGGATGGCGGCGTAGCCCTGCGACTTAAGCACGGTGTTCAGAAGCGTGATCGCCTCGGCGGGCGTGACGGGCTGCTCACTGATGATCGTCACCCGACCGTCGATTTTCCCCTCCTGCACCACGACGAAACCGGCCACCGACGATAGATGCTGTAGCACCGCATCGACGGAGGCATCGCGAAATTGCATGCTGATCTGGGTCGCAGGCCGCGACCCGGCGCTGGCCTGCGTTGTCGGTTTGGTGCTGGGCTGAGTCGACGGCTGCGTCGCTGAGGACAAGGGCCGTGGCGCTGGCTGTGCCATCACCAGCGCCGGATCGAGACCCCACATCGCCACGGGTGCCAACAAAAGAAGAGACTTACCAAAACCGCGCATATTACCCTTTCGTTCGTCGCCGACATCTTGTGTCGGCGCGATTCAATTTCGCAATCGTTCTACTTGCCGCCCAATTCCAAAGCGCGCTTCAGTCGCATCCGTTCCATGATATCCGCCAGCGGTCCACCGCCGGTGCTGGGAGGCGCAGGTTCACCGGACGGTCCGGATGTCGCGGTGATCGTGGTCGGACGAGTCGTGGCGGAACTGGCCTCACCGTCCAGATTCTGACCGAGCACGACCCGTTGCATTTTGCCCGCCGAATCGTAATCGAAAGTGTCCAGCGTGATGCCGGCCACCTTCCCCCGCGCCACGGGGTCACCTACTTTTAGTTTTAGAATCCTCCCGGCGGCGGTGTCTTCAATCAGCGCGATCAACTGGCCGTCGGAATTGGTGGCGCCGTTAAAAAGCAGTGATTTTTCGGGACGGGCCATCGGGACGACTGGCGAACCGTCATTCGACCGTTCTCGCGGCGGACTGTCCACCGGCATGCGACCATGCACGAAAACGCTTCGGCTGACGAGCATCGCAAACTCTTTCGGCATCACCTTCGCTGCCGCAATCGACCGGGTGGGCGGGGTTGCTCTTGCAAAACGATCGCGCGTGAAACCTGGTTGCGTACTCGCCGTGGCGGTGGTCGGGTTGGTCGTGGATTTTGTAGTGGCCAGAGCAACCGTGGAAGGTTGTTCAAGCGAGGGCTCCTCAGCCATCACCACGGTCGCCCCAAGCGCGATTAAAAGAATCCAATTTTTCATGGCCGACCTCCAAAGTCCGTCCGCGAAACCGCGACGCGACGATCCGGTTTTTCCGTCTCGCCGGGCATCACGCTCAGCGTCGAAACGCTCATCTGCACCTGCAGGTCATCCGTCCCTTCCTTACGCGGCGTGAGTTGCAGATCGTTCACGCGCACGGGGATCGGCGCGGTTTCCATCGCCCACGTCAGCCGCGAAATCGCCCGCATCGGGCCGGTGCCGGTGACGTGAAAACTGATGACCTGAAACTTCCCCTCCTGCGAGGCGCGCTCCGGTTTCAGCGCGGTGAGGATCACCCCCGCATCCTGGGCCCATTCGCGCACCGCGTTCAACGCCTGGCTCTCCGCATCGGAGGCATCGGTCTTCAATCCACCGGCGATGATGTCCGTCCAGACGGGCTTTAGCTTCCGCTCGGTGTTCAGCGTCTTGGTGCCCTTGGCCCATTGCACCTGGGCTTTGGTCGTCCCATCGCTGATCAACTTCCGCTGATCGAAATAGGGCGACAATAAATATTGATCCAGCGCGAACAGCAGCGCTGCGGCCCCCACGCCGATCGCAATGTTTCGTTCTCGTGTCGTTAAAATCATAAGATCACCTCAATCACAATCCTTCCCCGCGCTCCGAGTCAACCGCGCCCATCGCCAAAAAATAATCAGGGAACCGGTCGCTCCGCCGGTACATAGGTACAGGTGAACGAAAACGTCACTTCGTTCCCCTTCCCCGTGTTCTGCGTCCCGTTGAAATGCACATCCGTGAAGCGGCTCTTATCCTTTTGAAACGCATCCTTCAATTGCAACGCGGCGGCTTGGTTGGGGGCCTTGGCAAAAAAGCTTACGATCAATTGCCTTGTTTCAGCGGGCTTCGGCGCGGCACTGTTTTTTGGATCGACTTTGACCGGTTCCTTCTCGCGAACATTGAGGCTGGTGCAGTACGTTTGCCCGTCCTCGGGAACCAACCGGGTGATTTCATTCATGCAGGCGAGGTAGCGTGGATCGCCGCCGTGCCAGCCCTGGGCAAAAGAGACCTTCGCGACGAACGCCTCCGCCGCCTTGATCTCCGGCTCTTTGAGTTTGTAAGTTGCCGTCAGTTCATCCAATTTCTGCTGATCTTTTTGAAGCGAGGTATACGCCAGAATCCCCGTCGCGATCGAGGCGATCACGCCCACCGTCGTCCAGATCATCCACGGGGCAACCAGCCTTTTCTTCGGGGTCGCCAGGCGTGAATGAAGAAAATCGATCGGCAGCGTGCAACCGCCCAGCCCCGCCATGCCCAGCGCCACCGCCGCCGCATATTTGCGACCGCCGCCGTTGCGGGCGGCATCGGTGGTGCTGACCCCAAGCGACGGAAGATCGCCGCTCTTCACCCTCATGCCGATGCTTTCACCCAGTGAAGTCGTCTGCAACCCGGCCCCGTCCCAGACGATGATTTCCCGATTGCCATTTGAACCGTTGATCGGCAGCGTCGACACCGCGCGCCGCAATTCGCTTAGAAACAACGGCTCGGGCGAAGGGGCCCGCAGATGTCGAAGAGTGCTGGTGTGCCCACCGCTTTGGGCCGTCAATTCCGCACCGGCGGCGGCGAGCGTCAGCACGACGGCGTTGTCGCCGCTGGCCTGCCCGGTCACCGTGCCGAGGGCGGCGGACGATGAGGTGATCGCGATCGCCTCCAGATTCGCCGCTTCACACAACTGCTTCGCCAAGTCGATGTATTTTTGAGGAGTTGCGATGAGCAACACATTTCGCGCCGCCGCCGGATCGGATTCACCGGCGTAGTCGAAGACCAGGTCCTTCAACTCTGAGGAAAAATCCCCTTCCGCCTGAAGTCGCAACAAATCAGCCGCGACGGAACTGTCGGCGGGCGGGACTTCCTTGGTTTTTACCAGCAGCCATTTCGCCGGCAGCCCAACCACCGCCGCCTTGGCGGTGATTTTTTGCTCGCGCAGGAACTCCCCGAATGCCTTGCCCAGCGCGGCCGGTTCGGTCAGTGAACTGTTCGCGGGATAGGCAAACTCACCCAGCCGTTTGGCATCGGGCTTGTCACCGGCGGACGCAACTTCCGCCACCACGATCGACTTCTCGCCGATCGCCAGTCCCAGCACTTTATTATATTTCGACGCTTTCAAATCACACTCAGCTTTCCATGGCGAAATTAGCGAACGCTCGAACTTCCACTGCTCATCCCCGAACCCGTACCCTGCGACTGCGCCTGGTACGTTCCCTGCCGCAGGTCATCTTGAATCTGCCGATACAACGGCCAACCGAGGCTCGTCAGTTCGCGACGATAAATCACTTTGGCCGGGCTTTTCTGAGTATCCACCACAATCCGAACCCGCTTATATGCCCGCCCGTCACCGCTTACCCCGACAATATCGGCGGAGAATTGGAACGAGTGCGCAGTGATCATCCCGGCGATGACCGCCGCTTTAGCCGGAGTCAAAACATCGAACACCCAGGCGATGCTCGTGGTGTCCGCCCCGCCGGCCCGCTTGGCGATCAAAGCTTCGGCGTCGCTTTCATCCAAACCCGGCAGACAGACGATCACCTTCTTCGGCGCGGTGTTGATATTTACCAGCCCCGTCAAAGTCTTGGCGGTTGTGGCGGTAAGCTTATCCGCCACCAGACCGAATTCCGTGCTGGTCATTCCCGAGGCGATATAAAACACACCGATGTTTTTAAAAGTGATCGTCGGCACGGCGGGCTGCGTGGCCGCAGCGGTCTTTCCACCCGAGGCGGCTTTCGGCGGAGCATAAAACGGAGCCAGTTTTCCGATGATCGCAGTCACGCGCTTGGCATCGATCTGCGCGGCGGTCAGAATTTTCTGCACCCCCGCACTGCCGCTGTTCACATTTGTGCGGGCCGTCGTGCCATCCGACTGCACGTTCGGTTCGACGCTCCATGCCGTCACATAGTTGAACAACCCACGGCTATCCGACGATGCGCTGTTCAAACCCGTCGCCGCCCCGCCCGCGTTTCGTTCCTGATCGTCCAGCACTCCGTCGCGATTCAAGTCGTAGCCGAACACCAATTCTTTCGTCACGCCCTTCACCAACTGCAATTCCTCGACCGTTTCAAAAGGCAGATTCTTCGCCGAGTAAGGCAGCGACAGTGCAAGGTAATAATCGCTTTCGGCGCCGTTGGTTCCGGTGGTGTCATCTCCGTCTCGCCAGTCGATGATGCCATCGGCGACGTCACTGGTCATCGCCGGGAGAAGCTGAAGCATGTCGGTCGTCGCGACGTTCAAATTCAGTTTCGACGATTCATCGGTGATGCCGAATCCGTAGTTTTGATCGGTGTCCGGGTCAGGCCGAAGGATCCAGAAATATCCGGTGCCGATCGGCATCGCTTCGGCATTCAGGGAGATCGCCGAAACCGCATCGCCCTTGGAACCGTCGACTTGTGAAAGCACGAACTGCTCGGCCCCCCGCTCGATCGCATCCGCCTCGATCATCGATTGCCGGTTGGCGGAGGAAACGCCTTCCACCCGCATCGATCGCGCCAAAACCAGCACCACTGCCACCAGAATGATCATGATCCAAAGCGCCGCGATCATGATCGCGCCCCGCGAGCGGGAACGGTCTAAACGCTTAAAACGTGTCGACTGGGTGCCACAGGTCGGCGTACTCGCAGACCTGTGTCTTTCCCCATGCTCGAAGCACACAGGTCTCGGAGTACCGCGACCTGTGGCACCCCTTTCTCCCACACCATTGGCGTGAGAGCGGCAGTGCATTGTCTCAGTCTGTTTCGCTCGAATCATGGCGTGGTACTCCCTGTGGTGGTCGCGGCGTTCGCGTCAGCGACAAGGGTCGAGCAGACGATCGGGAAAATTCGAATGAACTTTTTTGCGAGTTGGTTCTGCGGCGCATCCGCCGGAGGATCGAGTTGCAGCGTCACCTCAACCGCCACCGGAAGCTCGTTGGATTGCTGCGTTGAATCCCAGCTATCCTGCCAATCGGTGCCGTCGTAATAGCGGAGGTTGAACGATGCGACGTGCCGACACAACACCTCGTCATCCGGGTTGACCGGTTGCGGTGAAAGCAGATTTCGTGTCACCCGGCGAACGAGTACGTGATCGGTGCTGCCGTTCGGAGTCAGCACCGTCAATTCGACCAGCTTGATCTCGCCATCCCCGGCGATGTGCTCGGGACCGTCGGAGGTGGTGTAGAAAGTGAGGTCATCCCCATCGTGTCCGCGATCATCCCGACTGTCGATTCCGACGAATGAACCGGCCAGGGAGACAGGCACCGTTGCGCTCGTGCGGGCCGCCTGCACGACAGGGGTGGTCGTCGTCGTGGCGTAGCCCGGCGAGTTGGGGGTGGGCTGCAAGGCGCATTCAATATCCGACCGCAGAAATTCCATCGCCAACTCGCTGACCCGGCTGGGGATCATGTCCGCCTCGGCCCGCACCTTGGCTTTAAAGGCGATCCGCAACGTCTGATACAACGGCACGCACAGCGCCGAGACCATCGCCAGCGCGACGATCAACTCTAATAGTGTAAATCCACGGTGGGCGGATCGGGGTCGACGCGGGGTCATTGTGTGCTCCCCCCCGACGTGTAGACCAACGTGCTTAACGTCGTCGAGCGTTCCGCGCTGCGCGATACCCAGTAGATGTGAACCGCCAGCTCGCTCACGGTGTTGCCGTAACCGTTGTCTGCGGAATTCGCGGGAGTCCACGACTGCACTTCGGCTTTCCAGGTGTAGTCCGGCCAATCGACGCCGCAATCACCGGCAAGAACGCCGCTCTGCCATTGCGCCGTCGCAATCAGTTCATTCAGTTTCGCCTCTGCCAACGCCCCGGCCTCGCTCCGCCGTCGCACCGTGCTGGCGGTGTTGCTGCACAGCGCGATGCCTTTCATCGCCACCGGCAACACGATCGACATGATGGCCATCGTCGCCAGCACTTCGACCAGCGTGAAACCGAGGTGGTGAGAATGAGAGGGTTGACGAGTCATCTTTTCGGTCGGGCACACCATTAATTTTCGTAGCATGGGCTACCAGCCCATGTTTTGAATTAAATTCATGGGCTGGTAGCCCATGCTACAAATCACTTCGTGTCGGCAACATGAAACAATTCCGTCGCCGACTCGCAGATCACCTCAACCACCATTCCATCATCATCCGACACGCGGATGATCGCCGGGTCGGTGCGGCCGGTCGGTCGAAACTCGATATATAAACCATCCTGTTGCGGCTGAAGATCGCAGGCGATCTTGACTCCATCCGGCGTGCTGAACGACCAGTTGCCCAGCACCTCGAACACATCGTAATCGCGCTTCGACAACTCATACGTTCCGGCATCGGGGTCCAAATTCAGGCGATACGTCTTGCCCTGAGTGATGGCCTGCGAACGCGCGTAACCCGCCAGCGAAACAATCTGGCTGGCCGTGTCACCCGTGCGACGGCCCCGGTTGGCCCCGTGGAAGGACGGGGCGACCATCGCCACGACCACCGCGATCACCAGCATCACCAGCACCAACTCAACCAGCGTGAAGCCGCGCGACTTCCTGTGGCACGGGCTTCCAGCCCGTGCGAGCAATGCGAAATTTGAATGACTGTTCACAATCAATTTATTTTTCGCACTCGCCCGCCAACACGGGCTGACGATTTTTGCAGGGTCCGCACTGCGGACCGGCATTTCCGGTGGTTCAAAAATGGTCCGCAGTGCGGACCCTACAAGAATCATGCACAATTATTCAGCGGTCTACTTCTGCGACCAATTATCGATGTCATCCGGCGTGCCTTCCTGACCATCCGCGCCCACGCTGAACAGATCAGGCCCGCCCTTGTTGTGCGTTGCCGGGAAGCGGTAGATGTAATCGCGCTTCCAGGGATCCTGCGGCACATCGTTACGCTTCAGATAAGGACCGGCCCAGCCGCGCGTGTTGCTCGGTGCTTCGATCAGAGCGCGAAGCCCTTCTTCACTGGAGGGATACTTGCCGACCGCCTGCTCGTATTGATCGAGCGCACCGTCGATGATCGAGATCTCGGCTTTACAGGCGGACATGCGGGCCGCTTCCGATTTGCCGGAGAATTTCGGAACCACCACCGCCGCCAGCACCGCCAGAATCACAAGTACCAGCATCAGCTCGATGAGCGTGAACGCCTGTCGAAATCGTCGGCCTGTTTGATGAACGCTTCTCATTTGCATACTCCATTGAAAAAAAATTACTTGATCATGTCCTGAAGATTGAAGATCGGCAGCAGCATCCCGACGATGACCGTGCCGATCAGCCCGGCCATCAGAAACAACATGGCCGGCTCGGCGATCGAAACCAACAGCCGAAGCTGGCGATCCAGATCGGTCTCATACGACGTCGCCAGGCGAATCAATTCCTTATCCAACCGCCCGGTTTCTTCCGCCACCGCGACCATCTCAACCACCGACGGCGGAAATAATCGTTCGCTGCCGGCAAGGCTTTTCGACAGGGGTTGGCCGCGCTGCACTTCGTCGATGGCATGGGTGACGGTGTCGGCCAGCGTCTGATTGCCGATCGCCTAGCGAGCCGTTCGCAGCGAGGCGATCAGCGGCACACCCGACCCGACCAACGTTCCGAGCATCCGGCAAAATCGGACGAGGGCAAAATGCGCCACGACCTGCCCCAGCACCGGGGTGGCGAGGATGGTCAGTTCCACCCGCCGTCGGCCCGATTCGGTTTGCAGCGCGCGCTGCACGGTGATGAACAAAATCACCAACCCACCGGCGATGAACAGCCCGTAACTTTTGACGCCATGGCTGACGGCAACGATGAACTGCGTCAGGGCCGGCAGGTTGCCACCGAACTCTTTGAACAGACCGGCGAACTGCGGGATGAAAAACGTCATCAGAAAGATCAGCACGCCGATCATCAAAATCCCCAGCACGATCGGGTAGACCATCGCCGATTTAACTTTGCCTTTAAGGTCCGCCTCGCGCACGCGGAAATCGGAGATTTGACCGAGGACCACTTCGAGAAATCCACCCGCCTCGCCCGCGCGAACCATCGCGACATAGACCGACGAAAAAGTCTTCGGCCATTTGCCAAGCGCGTCAGCGAAGGCGGTTCCACCGACGACGTCATCGTGAATCTGGCTCCACAATTGCTTTGCCGCCGGCTGAGAGGCCTCACGGCGAAGCAGTTGCAGGGCACGGCTGAGCGGCACGCCGCCGGCCAGCAGGTTCGCCAGTTCCCGCGTGAACGATTCAACCGCCTTCTGCGAAACCTTGAGCGTTGCGATCGGTGATGCGGCCTGCACTTTTTTCGCGGCGGCGGCGGTGTCCTTCGACTCGTCGATGCGGACGGGTTGCAGACCTTGCCGCGACATCTGCGCAATCGCCGATGATCGGCTGTCGGCGGACAGCGTGCCGCTGGTGCGGCGACCGTCTTTACTCAAAGCTGTGTAGGCGAAAACGGACATTGGTTGAATCGGGCCATTATAAACGCCCAACCCTCTCCTGTATTTAACGCGGCACCGCCACCTCGGATGGCCGTGCTCTTCAATTTCCAAACGACCCCGAAAAACCGCCGGCATGCCGGGGGCTATGTAGGGTAGACTAAGGTTTATCGGGTGACGCCCAGTGCTTCATCGGCGACGCTGACGGTTTCATCCTTCGTGTTGCGCAGCACTTCATCCACCGTCGTGCGGCCTTCGCGAATCAGACGCCAGCCGTCCGTCCGCAGGCTCATCATCCCCTGCTCCATCGCCACCTTGCGGACGCTCATCACCGGGGCGCGCTCGACGACCAGCAGGCGAATTTCATCGGTGATCGGCATGATCTCAAACACGCCCTGCCGTCCGCGATAGCCCGTCCCCTGGCAATTGCGGCAACCGGCCCCGCGATACAGCACCTCGGGCATCTCATCGTCATACATTTCCCGCAGCGAATCGCATTCCGATTCCGGCACCGCCTCTTTGCATTTCGGGCAGATTAACCGCACCAATCGCTGGGCCATGATGAGTTCAACAGACGATGAAACCAGATACGGCTCGATCCCCATGTCGATCAACCGCGTCGTCGCACCGGGGGCATCATTCGTGTGCAGCGTGCTGAAAACCAAGTGACCCGTCAGCGAAGCCTGCACAGCGATGTCGGCGGTTTCCTTGTCGCGAATTTCACCGATGAGCACCACGTCCGGATCGTGCCGCAAAATGGCCCGCAGACCCGCGCCGAAAGTGAGACCGGATTTATGATTGACCTGAATCTGATTGATGCCGCGAAGCTGATATTCGACCGGATCTTCAATCGTGATGATCTTCAGATCGGCGTTGTTGATTTTAGAGAGGGCGGCGTAAAGCGTCGTCGTTTTACCGCTGCCCGTCGGCCCGGTGACCAGGATGATCCCGTGCGGCAAATCGAGCACGTGATTCCACACCTTGTTATCGCGACTGGACATGCCCAAGTGTTCGAGCCCGAGCATCGCATCACCGCGATCCAGAATACGAAGCACCACCGCTTCACCGTGGATCATCGGAATCACCGACACGCGCAGATCGATCTCTCTGCCGGCCACCCGCAACCGAATGCGGCCATCCTGCGGCAACCGTTTTTCGGCGATGTCCAGATGGCTGAGAATTTTTAGGCGAGACACGATGGCCGCGTGATACTTGCGAACCTGCGGGGGAATGTTCGCCTCGATCAGGATGCCGTCCACGCGATAACGGATGCGCAGCTGATCTTCAAAAGGCTCGACGTGAACGTCGGTCGCCCGCGACTCCAGCGCCTCGGCCAGAATCTGATTCACAAACTTGATGATCGACGCATCCTGGGCGGCGTGCGTCAGATCCAGATCATTTTCATCGTGATCCTCGAGCACCTTGACATCGCTGTCATCAGTCAGGCCCATCGACTGGAGCGTGTCGGCACCCACGCCGAGATATTTCTTCATGAACCGGTCGATCTCGGTCGACGGGGCCAGAACCGGATACACCTCGACCCCGCTCGCCATGCGGAGTTCATCGAGACCCGAGGTGTCGAACACTTTTGAGGTGACCACCATCACGCCATCCCCATTCTGCTGAATGGGCATCAATCGATGGTCGATCAAAATGCGAGCGGGAAATTTCGCGATCAGTTCTTTCGAGGGAATGTACTTGTCGGCATCTTTTTCCAGATCGATGAATGCCAGGTCAAACTCGACGGCCAGGCGGCGCAGGATTTTATCCTCCGAGGCGCCGGGCACTTCGCGCACCGCGTCATCGAGAGATTTGCCGGCCATCATCAGCTCGCGCACCTTGAGCGCGGCGTCGGAGTCGAGCAGGCTTTCCTGGACCATTTTGGCAAGGATGTCATTCACCGATTTCACGACCTTTGCAAGAGTACACGATGGCTGTCACAAGCGGCCTTTGCCGGTTGCGGCTTAGCCGTGCCGCCTCTAAACAGGCTGGACCGCTAAGCCGAAAGCGGCATCAACGGCGCTCAAACGAAAAACACTCTAAATCTTCAAAAATCAGGAGCATATCTACACAAGCGAGAGCATTACCGCCATGCCGATCGATTGTTGTATTTCCAGCAATCGCCGGCGCTGAAAAGCATCGGTCTCCACTTTGTTTTTTTTAGCGGCTGTGCCGAAGGCACGCGCTTGCCAGTCCGGAAAAAAAAACGCGTGCCTCCGGCCCAGCCGCTAAAAAATGCAAGCCCTTAAGAAAACGTATCGAGTCAATCAGTCGAGGATGCCCATGTTCACCAGCACTGCTTCCTGGCGCTGAGTGAGCAATCCCGTCAACTCCGTCTGTGCCTTGGTCAGATCTTCCTTGGCCTTCACGCGGGCATCGCGAAGAGCCGTCAGCTTGGCTTTAATTTCTTCGGGCTTCGAGTCCTTGTTATCGAGGGCGGTCTGCAGATCTTTGGCCGCCGTCTGGGTCGCCGTCGGGGCCGGTGCGTTGGGGTCGACCGGCTGGGGATTGTTGCCGCCGTTCGGCCCGCCGCGTCCGCCGCGCCCACCTCCGAAACCGCCACCGCCGCCACGCGTACTGCGCTGGGCGGTCTGCACCGCTTCAATCTTAGGCTGCAGCGCCTTGAACTCGTCGTCGTTCAGACCGAGATCGGTCTTCAGGCGATCATTCATCTGCTGCTGAAACTGTGCCCGGCGATTGTTGCCCTGACCACCGGCGGGTGGAGGGGTGGTCTGCCCAAACGTGGGGACCGCGAATGCGCCAAGTAAAAGGGCCGTGCCCCAAAATCCGATCGTTCGCTTCTGAACCATGATGCGTCTCCTTTCGGGAGAGTGAGAGGTAGGTGAACCCGATCGCCCGACACAGCGGGCGCTGAAATGATTTGGTTTTATCGACAAACTTCACTCATGCGATCGCTGCAAACCCCGTGTGCTGGGCGGGTGTCCGTTTCGGCCATGCTCCGCGCGGTCCTTTTTGATTTCCTCGAATTTTTTCCACTGCACGTCCGTCAGGACCGCTTTCATTTTCAATTCCGCTTCCTGCATCAACCGCTCGCGCTCTTTGTTGGCCTCGGCGACTTTGGCGGTGTGATCCTGCATGATCCGGTCATAATCCTCTTTGTGATCCGCGCCGATCAATTTTGCAATCGCCTCATCGCGTTCGCGGCTCAGCGAACGGCGATGATCGTTGCGCCCGCCATCGCTCTGCCGAACCGCCGACCAGATCGCCTTCACTTGTTCCGCCTGCTGCGGTGTCAGTCCGAGATCGGCATCCATCCCATGTGGTGCGGCCAGCGTCTTAGGCGTGCCGCGAACCAACGCCATGCCCACGACCACGCCGGCCCCCATCGAGAGGACAAAACCGATGATAAACAGGAGGCGGGCTCGATTCATAAAACGCATTCAATAAGACAACTCCGCGACCATCCAATCCGAAGGGCTGGGATCGTTGGAAGCCAGCGACTGCTCCTCAATCTGCAAGGGCAGCAACGCGACGGAGGTATTGATCGGCACCACCGCCGAATGCGGTCGCATCAACCAAAGTGATCCGAGCAAAAGCACCGAAGCGGCCAAACCGGTCATCACGCGGGCCAGACGGAGCAGGCCGCGATCGGTCAATAAATCCAAGTTGGAATGCAGGCGATAGAGCGAAATTTGCGACAGTCGTGCCACGGGATAGTCGGCAAACAGCCGCGACACGTTTTGAAGCTCGGCAAGGTTGGCACTGCAATTGCCGCAGGCGGCCAAGTGCTGCTCGACCTCCGCACGGCTTACGGCATCGAGCTGCCCGTCGTGGTACGCCTGTAGTTTTTGATGTTCATTACAATCGAACATGGCTACCTTGCATTCATTTAAGTGGCATGGGCGTCTCGCCCGTGCATTTCTTCGGTCAAAAAGCACGGACGAGACGCCCATGCCACCGGCTTTTCAATATTCCCCATTTTATTTCACCGCGTAACTCTTCAATTTCTCCCGCAGTTCGTTTCGAGCCCGATGCAACCGCGACTCGATCGTCCCGCGCGGCAAATCCAGCACCTCGGCCATTTCCTCGTAAGCCATTCCCTCAAATTCCCGCAGCATCAGCACCTCGCGATGCTCGGGCGATAACCGTAAAAGCGCGGCCTGCAGATCGATCCGGATCTCCACGCCATCGCTCGAACCCCCGACCGACGGTTCAACCGCGTCGATCGACCCCATTCGCTTGCCCGCGCGATCCCGCCGCCACTTCGCGGCCTGCATATACAGGATTCGCGTCAGCCAGGTCTTCACCGCCGCCCGGCCTTCAAAGCCCGACAAACCTTTGTAGGCCCCGGCGAACGCCTCCTGCAGCACATCCTCGGCATCGGCGGCATTGCCCACCAGCGAGACCGCGATTCGATACATCCGCTGGGCGTGCCGATCCACCAAGGCATGAAACGCCGCACCGTCACCGGCGGCGGCCTTCCGCAATAACTCGGCATCAGTCGCCTCGGGGCATCTCTCCGCCACGCGCGGCGTCTCCTTCAAAAAAGATCCGCTCCAACGCGGGTCCGCATCGCTCTTCAAACGCATAGTTGCGCACACCAGCCAAATACTTCCATCTCAATTCGGGAATTTTGAAGGGGGGAATCGGCGCTACGATTCAGGTGGCATTGGCGTCTCGCCCATGCATTTATTCGCCCTGAATGTCGTGGCATGGGCTACGGCTATAACCCATCCGTACTTCCTCAACATGCTCTAAGGCACCAGCCATTTCACAAACCACGCCAGCACCGCTTTCTGCGATTCGGGTGTCACCGCATGTCCCGTTTTCAGTTCCACAATCTGCCTGAACTTCTCCCCGACTTCCGCAGTGCCATAAGCCTTCTTCGCCGCCGCAGCGCAAAGATTGACCCCTTCCAACGGCGTCTTGTCATCGGTATCCCCATTGATGATGAGCAGCGGACGCGGGCAAATCAGAGTCATCATCACCGGCCCGTCAAAAGTAGAGTTGATGCCCGGCACCACGCGATCGTAAAATGCCCGCACGAAATCCGCGTCAGCCTTCCCCACCCCCGCCGATCGCACGGCGGCGTCGAAACCCTTGCGGATCGTCCCCACGCGCCCTTGCCAGGCATCGTGTTCCAACGCCCATTGGAAACTTTGCACCCCAATGCACGGCACCGAAGCCGCGATCCGCTCGTCGACCGCCGAGGCAAAATACGTTTCGATTCCACCCTTGGAGATGCCCATCAAACCGATTCGTTTTGGATCGACGTCATCGCGGGTTTGCAGGTAGTCGATCAGCCGCATGACATCCCAGACGGTGTCCCAATACAGTGGATGTTCCCCGCCTTTTTCAAACGTGTGGGCGATGGCGGCGTTGTAATCCGTCTGGGTTCCGCGCTCGCCGTGATAACGGCCATCAATGGCGACCGCGATGAAACCCCTCTCCGCAAACTGCTTTAGATACGCGATCTCCGCCTCTTTTTTCCCACCCGTGCCGTGCATCACGATCACCACCGGTCGGCGGGAATCACCGGGAAGCTTCAGAAGAATTCCCGGCACGCGCTGCGATGCCTCACTGGCAAAGCTGAATTGAATTTGCGTCAATTCCCCCAGCGACTGTCGCTTCGTCTCCGGCGACAACTCCACGCGGGGACGATCGATGATTTTTAAGAACGCCGCCCGAACCGAAGCGGGCGGCAATGGTTCCGCAATTACATCGCCAACGAGAGTGGAAATGATCAGACAGACGGACAGCACGTTCAAAATAATTCGCACGGCAAACCTCTGAGCAGTGAGACGTAAAAAACTTCCGGATTTTCAGGGGCGCGGGTGCCACAGGTCGCGGTACTCCGAGACCTGTGCCTGC
>JANXVV010000054.1 GCA_025351525.1 Humisphaera sp.
TGCAATTCAGAAGCAGGCTGGAAGCCTGCATCACAATACAGAGGCAGGCTGGAAGCCCACACCACAATTCAAATCAGCCCGCCATCCTTTAATCCGGAGATTGAAATGATCAAAAAACTTCTCGCTTTCGCCATATCTCTCGGGCTTTTCTCCATTTTCCTATCAGGCTGCTCTTCGACCGAAAAGTCCAGCATCAAACCGCAACCGGTCGAGACGGCGTCGACCCAACCCGCGCTGGATATTGACTACAGCGAGGAAGCCTATCGTGTGGTGGCCGATAAAGACCTGGTCTGCACGGTGCTGAAAAACGGACTGACGATCATCGCCAAGCGCATCCCGTCGCCGGTCTTTTCGGTTCAGGCCCTATGCCACACCGGGAGTGTATACGAGGGCAAATGGCTCGGCGGTGGATTGAGCCATCTGCTGGAGCATCTGTTGGCGGGGGGGAGCAATGGCCGTCGCACCGAGCAGCAGAATCGCGATCTGCTTCAGAATATCGGGGACAATTCCAACGCGTATACCAGTTACGACACCACCGTTTTTTTTGCGAACACCCTGCCGGACCACATGGCCGAAGCGGTCGATCTGGTCACGGGATGGATGTTCACTGCCAAGATTACCGAGGCTGAATACAAGCGGGAATACGAAGTCGTTCAGCGCGAGTTGGAAAAAGATCTGGGCGAGGCGGACTGGGCATTTTATCAGTTGGCGGTGAGCAATCGCTATCTGTTGAATCCGATTCGGATGCCGGTGGTGGGGTATCAGGATGTGATCCGAGGGCTGAGCCGGGACGATGTATACAGTTATTATCGGCAAGCCTATGTGCCGCAGAATATCATCATCGGCGTGGCGGGGAATGTGGACCCGGAGGAGATGGTGCGGGTGGTTCGCAAATACGCGGGCAACGTGCCGCCCGCGCGGGTGCCGCAGAAGGCGATTGTGGAGGAACCGCCGGTGAGCGCGCCGCGCATCAGCGTGGCGACTTTCCCGAAATTGGGGCAGGCGAAGTTGGAACTGGCGTTTCCTTCGGTGCGGCAATACACGCCGGACATGTATGCGATGGATGTGCTGGCGGCGGTGCTGGGCTCGGGGGAAAGCTCGATTCTGGTCGAGGAGGTTCGCGATAAACTGCATCTGGCCAGCGCGATCTCGGCGGGCGACAACACCCCGGCGTTTGTCGACGGCACCTTCCAGATCGATATGGAAGTCGCCCCCGATAAAATCAAGTCGGCCACCGAAGCGGTTCTCGGCATTCTGGATCGCGTGAAAAAAGAGGGCGTAAGCGATGAGCGTTTGGCGAGGGCGAAGACGCAACTTCGGGCCGCCGATGCGTTCAATCGGCAGTCGGCGGAAACCGTGTCGACCACGCTTGTGTTTTCCTACATGAGTACCGGGTATCCCGAGGACACGACACTGACAAACTATGAAAAGGTGACGGCGGAACAGATCAAGGTGGTGGCGAATAAGTATTTCAATCGCGGGAAACTGCTGACGACCGCGCTACTGCCCGCCGATGAAGGAAAAACCAAAAATGGGGAAGAGCTGACTCCCGCCGGGCAGTTGACGCGGGCGACGGATCTTCTGCGCGACGCGGTGCCGACGACGCAAAACGCCACGGCCAAAGCCGAGACATTTCTCCCCACCCGCTTTGAATTGCAGGATGGAACGGTCGTTCTCTTCAAGCGCGTCGCGACGGCACCCGTCGTCTCCATGCAGCTTTACAGCCTCGGTGGGTTGACGACCGAGGATGCGAAGACCAACGGCATCGGCAACCTGGCGATGCAGTTGGCGCCGCGCGGGACCACCACCCGCACCGCGCAGGAGATCGCCACCTTCTTCGATTCCATCGGCGGGCAACTGACTACTTCCAGCGGTAATAATTCATGGTCATGGCAATCCCAGTTTCTGCGTGCCGACTTATCCAAAGCGATGGAAGTGTTTGCGGATGTTGTGAAAAATCCGTCGTTCCCGGAAGACGAAGTGAAGGCGATGCAGGAGCGGGTGATGGCGGGAATCGACAGCCAGGATCATGATTGGTTCGCCGGGGGAAGGCGGTATTTTCATAGCCAGTTTTTCGGGGCCTCGGGGTCGCCCTATCAATTTACGACGTTCGGGACGAAGGAAAATGTAGGGAAATTCACGCCGGAACAATTAAAGAAGTGGTATGCGGAAAAAGTTCTCAAGGGTAATCGCGTGCTGGCGATCTATGGGGATATCGATATCGATGCGGCGAAGTTGCTCGTGCAATCGAGGATCGGGTCGTTAAAAGTGCCGCACGAAGCGCCGACAGCAAAATTAAACAGCTTTGAGGATTGGGGTGTCGTTCCCAACATCGTCGTTCCAAAAGTTCCTTACGTGAACGTCAATAAAGTGCAGATTCAAAAATGGGACAACCCCGAAGCAGCCGTTTTCATCGGCTATCGGTCGAACAGCCTGGTCCAGGATAGGCAACGCGACGCCCTCATCATGGCGGACACGCTGACCAGCGGCTTTACCTACCCGACCGGTTACATCTTCGAGACCTTGCGCGGCATGGGGTTGGTCTACGATGCAAATGCTCAAAACTTCTGGGGCATGAACGATAAGTTCCCCGGAACATTCTGGGCCTATGCCGCGTGCGATCCGAAGAATATCGACGCCTGCGTCGATCAAATTCTTCTGAACATCGCCCGGCTTCAGGGGACGGACAGGGACATCGATCTTGAATGGTTCAATCGCTCCAAGAATCTCATTACCTCGGTAGATGCGATGGAACACGAAACGGCAGCGGCGCAAGCGACAGAGGCGGCGACCGACGAACTCCTGGGGCTGGGCTACGACAACCATGCGGATTTCACGAAGCGGATTCAAGCGGTGACGGTTGCGCAGGTGCGTTCCGTCGCAACGACACGGCTGCGGAATTGCGTCATCGCGATCAGCACGAGCAAGCCGGAACTCGTGAAGACAAAAGCCGGCGAGCGGAAGTATGAAACGTTTCCCCCGGTAGATCTGGCTCCGCAGGGAGTGCAGCACGATACCGCCGCGAAGTAGGCAAATTCTTTTAGCGGTGCGCCGGAGGCACACGTTTTTTCCGCGTCGAAGAAAACGCGTGCCTCCGGCGAGCCGCTAAACGGTTGAGACAAATATGTACGATATGAACCACACGATCCGCGAGTTTCTCGATGCTGCCGCTGCCAGGCAACCGGCACCGGGAGGGGGGAGCGTCACGGCGCTGGTCGGGGCGTTGGCCGCGTCGATGGGGGAGATGGTTTTGAATTACAGCGTTGGTAAGAAAAGTCTGGCGGTATACGAGGCGGAACTTCACACGGCCCTTGCGGAGTTCACCCGGCTTCGGGCGATGATGCTACAACTGATGGTTGAGGATCAGGAGGCGTATGAGGCGATCACCGCGCTGCGAAAATTGCCGGCCGACGATGCGGAACGGAAGGATAAATATGCCGCCACGCTGCTGGCCTGCATCCGCGTCCCCGAGGCGATGGCGGCGGGGGGTGTCGCGGCTTTGCAGTTGTGCGGGCAACTGGTCGAGAAGGCGAACGTCCACCTTCTTTCCGATCTCGCCGTCTGCGCGGAACTTTCTATGGCGGCGGTCCGCTGCGGGATATACAACGTGCGGATCAATCTGACCGATGTGACGGAATCGGCGGATCGGGGATCCATAATGGCGACGGTCGACGCGATCCTCGCGCACGCGACGGAACTGGTGCGATCCGTTCTTCCAAGTATTTGGAGGCGGATTGGATCGTGACCGACCCACGCGATTACAAACTCGATCTTTCAAAAAACGCGTCAAGCCCGCAACTCGCGTCGACCCCGCGCCCTTATCTCAGCGTTCAATTCGACTGCTGCAAGGTCTACCTTCGCATCTATCGCAGCCCGGACGGCAGGCACTATCGCGGTCGCTGCCCGCGCTGCGGGTTGGCCGTGAATTTTGTCGTCGGGGACGGCGGCACGGATGCCCGGACGTTTGTGGTACGATGACCCGCGATGGAAAAAACCTTGACGAACCCGGCCCCCACCAAACCCGCATCGCCCGGCGGTTATGAAGTCGGTCGCCCGCACGGAAAATGCGCCGTCTGCGCCGAACCAATCCTGCCGGATGACAAGTTCATGGCCTGCCTTCGCGAAACACCGATCGGCTTTGAACGGCTCGACTGCATGACCTCGTGCTGGGAAAAGCTCGACCGCGGGAACATCGTCGCCTTCTGGAAAACCACCATGCCGCGCGGCGAGGTCAAGAAGAAGATCTTCGTCGATGATGAAGTGCTCTGCAGCCTTTTCGAGCGGTTGGCGGATGTCATCGAGCCGGCCAAGCTGCAATTCCGTTTCGTACTCGGATTGATCTTGATGCGAAAGCGAATGCTGATTTATGAAGCCACGCGAAAGGAAGGGGATCGCGAGATTTGGTCGATGCGGTTCCGAGGCCGCGAGGATCGGTTGGATTTGTTGAATCCGTTGTTGACCGAGGAGCAGGTGATGGATGTCAGCCGACAGATGAGCGAGATCTTGAACGAGGAATTATGAGAGTGCCGCTGCACATCTGCATCATCAGTTGCGCTTTAATTTTGTTGGCCGGTTGCCCACCCGCACCGCAGATCACGGGGTATCACGGGCCAACCAGTCAGATGTATGAGGTGGTCACCGCCGTCAACAGCAACAACAGTGGCATCCCGACGATCTGGACCGACCACACGTTCAAAGCCTGGATGCACGACGACAATGGAAAATCGCATTATGTCGACGGCGACGGTGTGCTGCTCTATCGGAAGCAGATCGACAAGCCGGACGAGCTGCTTTTGCAGGGTCAGTCGATCATCGGGAAAATTTTCGAGATCGGCAGTTCCTCCGGCCCGGATGCGCAGTACTGGGTTGCGCTGGTGCCGGAAATTTCCACGGAGTGGTGGGGGTATTACAAGAACCTCGGCAAGCCGTGCGTGCGGTCGTTGCCGATCCATCCGGATCTGGTGGTTGAAGTGTTGGGCGTGAATCAGATCGACGAAAATTTTCTCCGCCCGCCCGTGCCGGCGATGCGGTTTAACAATGATGCGGACGTGTATATGTTCACGTTCAGCCTGCCGACGCCGACCAAATGGGTGATTCAGAAGGAAGTCTGGTACTCTCGTAAGACGTTGTTGCCGGTGAAGGTGCTGTTGTTCGATCAGAATGGCCGGGTGTTGCTGCGGGCCGATCTGTCGGAGCATGAGCCGATCGAGGGCGGAGACGGGCGAAAAATCGCCACGCAGTATAAACTGTTTTTTCCTGAGAATAAGGATCGGCTGGAATTCAGTTTCAAGAGTCCGAAGTTGACGAGAAAAGGCCTGCCTCGGGCGGGCACGATCCAACGCCGTCCGATCGGCGATGTGCGAAACATTCGAATTGACGAGGAGTGTGGTGATTAAGTCGTATTTCGTAAACGAGGATCGTTCCTGTGCAAAAGGGTGGCGGCGGGGCATCGATTCATTGAAGATGGCCGTGGTTGGTGCCGCGTATATTCTTGCGGGCCTGTTCACGGCAACTATTTTCGCCCAACCGACACCGGCGACCAAGCCAAGCACGTCGGTTGCGCGCCGATGGGAATTGCTGGCGCACGGTTCGGGCGAACGGCTTTGGTTGGCGGTCACCACCCCGGCAAACTGGGCCGAATCGCAGCGCACGTTTGTGCGCGAGCGGGCCATGCAGGGGGATTGGCACGATGTGAATAATTTCCCGAGCCGGCTGATTTCACTCGCCGATTTCCACGGGCAATTGGTCGTCTCTCTCGACAACGGGGAATGGAAGCGCATCTCCGGCGATCAGTTTGCGAGCGGTTCCCCGCTGCCGGGGCACGGCGAGATTCTCGCACTCGCCGGGCAGGATGCCGGGTTGTGGGCAGTCGGTTTTGCCGAGGGAGCCCGCCCGGAAACCGTGTCTTCCACCACCACGCGCGCCACCGGTCTTCAATCCGCCACTGCCAAGCCCGCTTTGCCGACCACCCGCCCCGAGCAGTTGCAACTGTATCAACTCGCCGCCGACCACTGGACGCATGTGGCGGAGTTACCGCCGGAAGTCCGCACCGCGCAAGGGGTGGAAATCTCGCTGATTTCATCGAAGGGCAGCCCGATCCTCGCCTACAAAGAATCGGCGAACTGCATCGCGATGCTGCGCTTCAACCCGGAAAATAAATCCTGGTTGGCGGCGGGCAAGATCGAAGCGAGCTTCTCCGTTCGCAAACTAAAGCTGATGTCCGCGCGCGATAAGGTGATGGCTTGGGCCGTCGGTGAAAATGGGGTCGGTGCGTTTTACTTCCCTCAGGAAAATCAACCCGCCATCGATATGGCTTGGCGCGAGCAGTTGTTGTCAGTGCCCGCCTCGGTCAGCGTGATGGATTCCGCCGCCACTGCCGCCGGGGACGAATTGCATCTGTTCATCATTCGGCCCGATGAGGAATTCGTCGAACAGAAATATAGTCTGGGTGGAAAGGAGCAGCTGCATTCGCTGACGAAACTTCCGCCACCCACCAATCCGGAAGAGACGACGTTGAAGGAACTGATCAACTGGGGACTGCTCGGGCTGCTGATGGTCATCACGCTGGTCACCGCCAACAAGGGCGGATACGCGGAGGTCGTCACCGTCGAAAAGGTCGAGCTTCCGGTGGCGACCTTTGGCCTGCGCCTGGCGGCGGGACTGATCGATCTTTGGCCGGCGTACATCTATGAGATTCTGGTCGTCCACCACTTTCAGAATGGAGTCAAACTTTCACAGCTTTACACCGACCATTTCCTGGTGCAGGCCGGCTGGATTCTGTCGGCGGTCTATCTGCTGCACATGGTTGCCGGTGAGATTTTCCAGGGCAGAACCATCGGGAAATTCTGCGTCGGACTGCGGGTGGTTGCGATGAACGGCCAGCCCGCGCCGATCGGTTCAATCGTGCTGCGGAATCTGTTGAAGGTGATCGAGGTGCTGGTGCTGGTGGGCTTCCCGCTGATCGTGATTTTCTTCAATCCACTCCGCCAGCGAGTAGGGGATTTCGCGGCGGGAACCGTCGTGATCGCGAAAAATCCTCCGGTGAAGGAAAAGGGTGTGAAGGGCGAAGATCCCTCATAGCTACAAACCGCTCAGATCCCGCTTCGACGCACACCTCGTTGTGGCACGGGCTTCCAGCCCGTGTTGAGGATGTGAAGTTCGAAAGAGAATTGTAATGAGAGTCATTCTTCGTTCTCGCCCGCCAACACGGGCTGGAAGCCCGTGCCGCGGTTGTGGAAGAGACAGAACCTGCCGATCAATTCTGATAGCCGTGTCCGGCAGGCCCGGGTCTGCTATCACACCCCTTCTGTTGAAAGCCTTCGTCCGATGCGTATGGTGTGTCTCACCGCGTTCCCGCGCGACGCGCACGAGAAGACGGAAGGTCACTATGGATGTGTTGGCAAAGCTGGGCATTAACGGGGAAGGTCAATCGGATTCTCATCACCAACGGCAACAGCAACTGCAGCGCGTCAGCCTGCGGTTGGTGTCTGATGGGCTGATCAGCAAAAGCGATCAGGCGGCGGATTTGCAGGAGATCGCCGGGGGTCTGCTCGGCAGCTATCGCGAGATGGCCCGCACCCTGCGCGATTATCGCTGCCCGGTCGACGGACGCATCGAAGCATTCCTCTCGCAACATTTTTCCGATCTCGGTTTGCTCTGGAAACCCCGGCTGCCGGATTACACATTCGTTCTCGATCGGCACGGCGTCGCGCGAGAACTCTCGCTGCCCGCCGCCGGAAATGAATTCAGCAATTCGCTGCTGCATTCCTACCGGATTCGCAACGGCGTGCTGCACAACCCCCGCAACGATCGCCGCACCACCGTCGGAACGTTCCACGTCGCCGAAGGCGGCCTGGCGATTCCCGGCGATAAAAAGGCGGTTCCCAAAAGCGTCTTTGCGGAATTATTCCGCCGTGCGCTGGTGGCGCCGCCGGAGATTTTACAATTACCTTTCACCGCCGGTGCAAGCGAACCGGCGCGCACATTCGTCTCGCTTTTATTGCGGCCGACGGTCTGCCCGGAGGTGCCGGGCGTCGGGCCGCAAAAGTCGATGGAGGTGCGCTTTTTCGCCCCCGGCAGTCTGGTGAGCAATCTCGATTTCGTCGAATCGATCTTCGGCAATGCCGGCGATCCGTTCTTGCCGGAAAATGACGCCGGACTGGATTCGGATCACTGGACCGGTCACACCGGTTGCGTGATTCTCGCGCCGCATCTGGTGGAGGTGACCAAGAAGGAACTTGGTCTGCCGCCGCATGACTCGGCCACTCCGCGTCAACGCCGCGATGGTATGTGCTGGAAATCCGCCGACGAAAAATACAATGACGGCTCGCCCTTCAAGCTGACCTGCCGCACCGAGGCGGGCGTGATCGTCACGCTGCTGGCCGACAATTATTACGGCTACTGCAAGAAAGAAGTGAAGACCCAAATCAGCTACGCCGCCAACTTATACGGCAACGTGGAGGAAGAGCATTCCGGCGGGGCGATCGCGTTTCCGAGCTACAGTTTTGGCAATGAATATCAGTCGGACAGCAGCAAGGTGAATGGCCGCACATTCGTCGATGTGATTCGCGATTACGGTCACACCATGCACCTCCACCCGGAAGGCTACGGCGTCGACCGCGAATGGCCCAACTTGATCTACATCCCGGACCAGGCCAGCGCCAGCGTCCCGCGCCAGGAGGTGTGGTGGACGCTCAATGGCCAAGAGTATGCGATCCCGCTTGTGCCGGGCAAAATTTACATGACGCCGTCCGGCTTCAAGATCCGAATCGAAAAGCATCAAGGCGCGCCCAGTTGGCGAATTGTGGGAACGGTCGGCGAGGGCACATTCTGCCACAAGCCCTGCACCGTCAGCGGCGGGGGGAAAAGCGAGATCAGCAAATCGCTGACGGATTACATGCTCTACGGCCCGGTTTTCGTCGCCGAGGTGAAAAAGGATTTTCTGCTGATCGATGAGATTTTTGACAGAGACTACGCGAAGCGATGGCGTTCATCGGCCAAGGAAAAGCCCGACTATTCCGAGCGCCAAAGCCGACCGATCCTCAGCCCGCAACGATCGCTCGGCAGCGTGATCAAACTGCTCACCCCCAGCAGCGACTACACCGACGAATACAACCAATGGCTGACCGCAATCCCCAACTACATCTATCCGATCGTCTTCATCATCAAGCGATTTCACAAGCCGGAATGGAACGGTGATTGGCGACCTCATTTCGGCGTCGACATGGTCAACGGCCTGCCCGGAAATGAACTGAAGATCGCCGATCGAAAACTGGTCGGAACGTATCTGCGCGTCGGGTTTTCCGGACCGCAGGCCTGGCGAACGTTCAAAGTACGACAGGACTTTTTCCCCGCCGCAAAAATTCAGACGGAAGATGATATCAGCGCCTCGGTGGTGGTGCCCGCCAAAAGCCTGGCCCATCTGAATCCCGGCTATAAGGCGACCAGTTTCAAGTTCGCGACGAACTGCGAATTTCGATTGTTCCAACGGCCCGATGAAGCGATCCATCGCGGGTTCGATCATCAAACTGAAGCGGACTTTTCGCGGCGGGATAATTTCATCTCCAACTTCGAACCGCTCGAGCCTGAGGCGGTGCGGCGGATTGTGGATCGCGCCGCCGACTTCGACGCCTACACGCCGCCGATGCAGCAGATGTTGAAATCGACGCTGACTGAAAATGCCGCTTACGTCGTGGCCTCGGATGAACCGCGTCTCGTCGACGGCAAGCCGAGCAAAAACCCCCGGTATTTGCAGATACGGCCCGGGCTGATCGATCCCATGAGCCTGTATGTCGCCGATCGCGGGGCGAGGTTTGCGCGGATCGTTCCGGCGGATCAACCTCTGTACATGCCGGTGAATGCCGTGCTGATTGGCCGTCGAAATAATCCGGCGGAACCCGCCGCTCACATCCGCGGGTTGGCGGTTTACAATCCGATCCATTTCCAGGAACTTCCCGAACTTTTCATGGATTTTATCTGCTCCCTCACCGGCAAAAGCCCTTCCACCACCGGTGCCGGAAGCGAAGGCGCGCTGACCAAAAGCCCGTTCAATGCGCTCAGCCCGACGATCGATTTGAACAACGCGCTGGTCAGTTACATCCTCACCGGACTGGCCGGTTTTTCGACCTCCGCCGGGCATGTCGGGCCGGACGTTCGGGTCGATCATGACATCAGCCTGCTGGTGCCCGAAGTGTGGTGCCGATTGTCCCCGCAGGAGCGCGATCCGGTATTCATGATCCGCGAAGGGTATCTCGAACCTCTGGTGGATTTCACGCACGGCAAGGAAACCATTCTTGCCAGTCGGCTTGGATATCGCATCACCGAGCGGTTTGTCCGCACGTTTTTTGGCCGGGTGTTCGATAATCCTTCCAAGGTATTCGATGAGGCGATCCTGAAGCCTGAGTCGCAAAATCGGAATGCGTTCGCCGATGGAATTAAAAACATCACCGAGGCACAGCAACGCGTGGCGGCGACGTATCTGGAGGATGATTCGATCGCCCAGGCCTGTCCGCCTTTGCGCGCCCTGCTGACGATCATGGCCAAAGGCAGCTTTGGCGGAATGACCGCGCATTCCCCGGAAATTCGGGCGATGTTCACCCGCGAGACGCTGCTGGCCAGCGACTGGTATCGCGCGCGGCTGCGAACCAAGCAGCAGCGGGATATTTTGTTGTGGAAGCGGCATGTGGCGTATCTCGACCAATTTCTGAAAAGGTCCAATCATCAAGCGGAAGCGAAACGGTTGAAGATTGACGACCGCCGTCAGCGTGCAATCGCCGAGCAGAATCGCGTGAGCGGGATTGGATATCTGGCCGAGCTGGAAGGAACCCTGGGAGCAGACCCGATCGAAGGGGAGTAAACCTTTTAATTCATCAAGCCGATGTCTTTTTCGTCGACCTCTCTATCGTCGATCCACCTTTCGGATTGCCTTCGCCAGCCGTTCGATGCCTTGGGGAATGTGCTCAAGTGTAGCGGTGCCAAAACTTAGCCGAATCGTATTTCGCGGGATGCGACGGACGGGATCGGGACCGTAGCAATAGGATCCGGGAACATAAAGCACACCCTCGCGAATGGCCTGCTCAAACAGGGGGCCGGTGCGGGTGGTGTCGATGTATTCGGGAAGCGTAAGCCACACATACAGCCCGCCGTGCGGCTGAGTCCAATGGGTTTCACCTGCGCAAAAATCGCCCAGATGCTGATTCAGTGCCGTCAGCATGCACTTGGCTTTTTCATGGTAGCGCCGGCGCAGCACCTGCACATGGCGGTCATACAAGCCGCTGGTCATCGCGCGAAAAACCAAATGCTGGCTCATATTCGCGGTGCCGAAATCCAGATTGTCTTTCAACAGTCCGACCTTTTCCACCAACTCGCGCGGCAGCAATCCGTAGCCGACCTTGAACCCCGGCGCGAACGGTTTGCTGAACGTCTGAAGTAACGCCACCTGATGGCTGCCCGCCTCGGCATTCGATTCATACCGACGGATGGATCGGGGCGGCTCGCCTTCAAAAGTAAGCTCACGGTAAGCCGCGTCTTCCAGCAGGAGGATGCGGTGGTTCGCACTGTATTTTTGAACGATCCGCAGAATCACCGGCCTGCGCGCTTCGGATAAAGTGGTGCCGGTCGGGTTGTCGTGGTAATCCACGATGTAAACGATTTTCACGCGATGTAGTTGCCCGGCGCTTTGAATATCGGCCAGCAGTTTTTCAAGCTTTTCCGGCACCATGCCGTCTTCATCCATGTCAACGCATCGCACCTCCGCGCCCGCCGTCATCAACACGCCGGTGTAGACAAAATAGCTCGGCCAACCGGTGATGACGATGTCCCCCGGATCGACCAGCGCCTCGGTCAGCAACGCCAGCAACTGCTGGCTGCCGTTGGTGATGACAATCTGTTCCGCCGAAGCACCAAATTCCCCGACCGTTTGACCATCGAGCTTCGCGAAATGCTGCAACAAAGCCGCCCGCAAACCGGGAAGCCCGAGCGTCGTGCCGTAATTCAACCGCGCCCGGCCCACCGCATCATCGGTCAGAAGTTCCGTCATCAGTTCGCGTGTCTCCGGACTGGGCAGCGTTTCGTAATCGACCAGTCCCGCCGCCAGCGAGATGATGTGCGGGTTGGCGAACGCGGTGGCGATGAGAAATCCAATGGGTTGATCCGCCGTTCGGCCCGCGCGGGTGGAAAGTACAAATGGAACGGACGGGTGAGCCTCTGAATTCATGGGCAAGTCTCCTGGGACGCCGACGAATTCTACCCGCGATGGGCCGCAGGTGCGGTATGAAAGAGCGTGAGAAAAAAAAGGCCGAGGTGGGATTCGAACCCACGAATAACGGATTTGCAATCCGTCCCCTTAGTCCACTTGGGTACTCGGCCGAGGAAACGCGAGGTTATCCGCCACCAGCAAATCTTTCAAGTCGGGCAGTGACGCGGTGTGACCGCTTGTGCCAAACCCTTGAGTTTCCAAGGGGATAGCCGTCATGCCCAAAAGAGGTTTTTCGAGCATTCCGGTTGCCGCCGCCGTGCCAGCCGATGCCGCCAAATGCCCCGCCGGGAACTTTCCTTGTCCCATTAGTGTCCCACGGTTGGCGGTCGTTTTGCCGTCGGTTCCCGTCGCCGCGACAGCGGAAACCGGTTGCCGCATTTGCACCTTGGCCATTGATTCCGACGTGTCCGCAAGGCCCATATGGGCATAGATGTTGGCCAGCACCCGAAGATCGCGGTGCCGGGTCAGTTGCTGCGCCTTCTTCATGTTCGGTTCACTACGGCAGACCATCGTGCAGAAGGTATGCCGCATCGCGTGAATGTCCGCCCGCAAGCCGTGTTCATCGATGAAAGCCACCTTTGCCGCCGTCAAGTCTTTCCGCAACGTGGCGACATCGGGAATGCTCTTGAACACCTTGGCCCCCGGCATGCCTGGTATCATCGCGTTAAGCTTCGCGAGCAGATCGGAATGCAGCGGCACTTGCTCCGCGTCCCCGCTCTTGATTTGTTCCGGTCGTAACTGGATGAACGGTTGCGGCGCGTTGAGCCGCAGATCGTCCCAACGCAATTCCGCCGCTTCGTTGCGGCGCAGGCCGGTGAGCATTAGGAATTCGTAGACCCACGCACGTTCCGCCGGTGCCGTGTTCACGAGCGCCGTGCGCTCCGCATCTTCCAACGCCCGCCGAGCGCGTACCCGCTTGTGGCGCTTCTCATCGAGTTTCTTGAGCTTGGCCAGCGTGTGCGTTCCCAGTCGTCCGCGATCCAGCAACCATCGCACGAACGCCTTGGCCCGCGTGATGTACTTGTTGCGGTAGCTCGCCGTTGCGGGCTTGCCCTTCACGCGCAGGCCGTTGACGAATCCCTCAACGCTATCGACGGTGATATCGGCCAGCTTTTTCCAACCGCCGAGCGCCACCAGCTTCTTCATCGTCCATTCGCTGATCCGAAGACGATCGGCGTCGAGATTGTCATTGCGAAGTGAGGCGACGTAATCCGCGACGTGTTCCGAGATCGGGCGCTTGGCATGATCCATGTTGACCGTGACGACGCCCGCCGACCGCAATTCCGCATCGCGCTCGATTTCATTCAGCCGCCGTTGCGAAGAAACCTTGTCCTTGAACAGCTTTACCTTTTGCCAACGGCCTTCCGTATCCTTGTACCGTCCGTACCACCCGTAAGGCTCGCGCTTTCCATCCGGCATCGTCTTAAACCGCTGAAACAACGGCATCGCTCAGCCCTCGCTTTCTGAAACGAACTCCATGACCGACACTGCCAGCACCCGCGTACCACGCCGCACCTTGGCCCGACGCAGCTTGCCTTCGGCGAGCAGTCGCCAGACGGTCCGCATGCTTATGGACAGCATTTCCGCGACTTCGCGAACCGTGTACGCCAAATGCGGCGGCGCAATTCCCCGTGGAATTTCCCGGGTAATTTCCGCTGAAGTTCGGTGACTCACGACGCACCGCCTTTCGCCTTCGCACGCTTGGCCTTGTCTTCGCGGATCGATTCCTCCTCCGCCTTCCATTGCTCGGTGTCTAGGTCCCATGCTTCTTTGAGCAGGTCATTCGGAACGCCGAGCCGAATCATTTCGCCGACCAGATGCCGCCCGACCACTTGCACTGCCGTTGTTGGCGACAGCCCTTGACCCTTCCAGACTTCCATTTCCTTCATGATGGTGTACAGCACTTCAAGCCATCGCTCCATGAAGCGGTTGCGAGAACCGCCTTGCCGTTCAGCCGCTTGCGCGTACCAGTCGGCGAGATCGGGAGCGATGCGAACGATTACGGCAGTCGTGTCACGCTTGACAGGACCGCCCCGACGTTTTGGAGCTGTTGCCATTGTGATTGATAATGATATCACAATGAATCATGGCGTGTCAAGGCGCTTCCTGTCGCTCACCGTCAGGCGTGCCGACGCTACGCGGCGAACCCGCCAAGCATCCGATTAGCGTAAATGGCACGTCCCTACCGCAGCAAACCTTAGCCGCCGCTGACGGTATCTATGGGCGGGTTCGACGCTACGCTTCAATCAGCACAATCAAAAGTGTCAAGTTACGAAAAGAGCTCGGCCGGATGATTTCGTCCACGTCGTCAAGCGCCAGCGGTGCGATAAAGATGTGACTACGTTAAAAGTAGGACTCGGTGGGAACGGTCTTCTAGCTACGGCGCCCTGGCACTTCAATCTCGACATGTCACTCGCAACCTCAACGGCGATTCCACGCGTCTATCGCCCCTCATCGACCTTTCGCACAACAGGCCGGAGTATGCTGTCGAGTTCGCAAACGATTTTATCATTTGCGCGATTCTCATCACAATATGTTCCAGCCACGACAACTTCAAGATCCATATGATCGTTGCCTATCTGGTTGTCCTTTCGCATATCGAGTCCACCCTTTGCAAGCCACCGCAGAATGGAGGCTTCATGAGCCAAGAAGTTTCGGCGCGAAACTGAATCTCCCATTGCTAACGTCTCTGCATTTTCAGCGTCAAACCCGCACGAAATCAAAACAAGCCTACATATGTCGTTGATGAATTCATGGCCGAGAATCTCGGTGATCGCTGTCAGGTCCGGCTTGCGTAGGCGCTTCAACCCGGCATCGGTAAGAAATTCCTTCCACTTCGATACGGCCCCGAGGTTATTCACTTGGAGGGCTTGGGCGGTCAACAAACGTGCATCCACGTCGGGGCGCGCCGCGTCAACGCCCTTCGCGATTTCAGCTATTGCAGCGTTTTCGTCGGAATCCATCTTATCGAGAAAACGACGGAAGCGCGATGTCAATTCCTCATCGAAAAGGTCCGTGCAGGGCTTCCGTGAATCGCGCTCAACGCACATGCGTGGCCCAACAGCATCGGCTACAATAACTCGATCAGCGTGCTCGCGGAGATACCGCAGCGACGACTTCATTGTGCTCTGCCAGTCGGAACTCTTGACCATTTCTGCCAAAAGTACGTCCGGCAGCAGGACAAAGCCATCCTCCGATGCCACATCCTGGACTGATTTAACGACGAGCATTTCATTGCGGAGGCAATTACTGTCGAGGCAAATACGCATAGTAGGCTCCGGGATTCATTTAATTGGAGAGATCGGACGACGCTCGCGACTTGCTACTCCTTGTGATTCTTAGCCGCTTCTTCCCAATAATACCTTTCCAATGAGAGATCTTCATCGCTACCCCCAAGCCACGCTCCCGGAACCCAATTACCGTTTTGAAGGTGATCTACACCCGCGGGTTGCCATCCACCGTCGCGGTAATTAAAGATCTTTCGCCGTTCGATGCGAGTACCATTTCCCGCAGTAAAAGTGGCGTAATAAATCGCCTGAAATGGGACGACCAAAGAATCGGTCGTCTTTACGTCATAGTGCGGGTCAGTTTCATGTGTCTTGGCACTGTAATCAGCGACGGTTTGCTCGAAAAGTCTAACGGCTCGCTGTTGATCGGTCTCAGAAGGTTCCCTTTTGCATCCGGTCAGAAGGACGAGAACGGCAGTTGTCGCGAGCAATTTCAACAATTGATTCTTTGTCACGGCTGCATCTCCGATGTAGGTACAACTGGCCCAAATTGTGTTCGCTGGTTCGACGAAAGAAACGCGCTCGTCCCACAACTCGATGGCGAGTAAGCTAGATTGTCGACTCGCCCGAAGCCTGTCAAGCAACGTTGGTTCAAACGCTTGGCGTCCGCGCCGGCCCCGCCGAAAGAATCCTTCCGACATCCAATCCCAAATCCCTTGCCCCACACCGTTTGTTCGCGATCTTCCGCTTGGCCTGACGCATCATTGCAATTACAATCCCCTCACCGTCATGGCCGCCCGCGTCGATAATTTCGGCGACAAGCGCCAGTATCGGCATTACCGCAGGCTTGATCCAATTCATCACCGTTTCTTCCAACGGCGGAATGACCTTGCGGACGACGACGCGAGCTTGGCCGAGATCATCGACGATCTGTTGCCACCAGCTCAGGCGCGGCATCCTATCCTTGTGCCGGTGAATTCCGCGCTCCACGAAGTCAATGGAACCGCCAACGTAGTTTTTCAGCTTGCACTCGAATGCTTCAATGGTGAATGACGAGATCAAACAATCGAAGATCAAATCGGCCTTCTCTTTGAAGTAGCGCGCTTCAAATCGAATCGAATTGATTGTTCCCTTGGATTCAAGCGCCTTGTCGTAGATGAAGACTTGCAGGCCGCTCCCTTCCTTGCCCTTGCGACCGAAAGTAAGGGAATCGCCGGTGATTCCCTTGCCGCGCTTTGTTTCCTTTTGATCGCTCCAAACCCGGAAGTGATTGAAGTTACCCGCTTCTGCCGCTTGTCGAATCGTATCCATCGGGACGCGGCGGGCGAAATCATCGTAGGCGATATCGAGGCGGGTGCATTTGCCGCGCAGCGCGCAAGCCGCATTGCAGAAGGCGAACAGGACCGGCAGCGGGAAGAAGTTCATCGAATCGCCGTTGAGGCTCAACAAGAAGTGTTCGCCCCCAGGTGTCCACGCCAGCACCGCCCCGACTTCCCAACCGGCGGATCGCGAGTAGTAGTGCATTCCCGTTGGCTTGTCTTCGCAATCGCCGAGCATCGGGCGCACCAGGTCAAGCACCGCTTCCCGGTTCGATGCTGGAAAGACGAGGTTCAGCCAATCGACCTTGAGTTCCCCTGTCACTTTTCCCCCCGTGTTACCTACGGGGGGAAGTGACATGCCCGCATCGTCAATCCCCGCCGGCGGTGCCTCCCCGCCGGCTGGGGACCCCTCCGCCGGCGGGGATTGACCATCGGCTACCCCTTCCGGCCCTTGAGACGCACGGGCAGACGCCCGAGAGTGTTTGCCCGTCCGTTTGACGCTTCTCGATTTCCGCAACGCCACCGTTTGACCGGCGGCACTTTCCGATTTCGACTGTTCCACAGCGTAGCCCTCATGCTGTGGCCCAACCGCACCGTGTTGCCGTGCGTACCCGTCCGCTTACCCGTTGTTCGATGGCCGATTTGGCTTGGGTGGGAATTGGCGTACATGCTCATCAGCGCTCTACATCTCGCGAGGTTTGACCGATCCATTCCGAGCCGCCCGAGGAACGCCCCCGAGCGGTGACAATTTTCGACGCCCGCAACCCGGGCGCGCGCTCTGGTGACATCCGGCGGGGGAGAAGGGGCGGGAAGAACCACATCAGGCCCCAAGAGTTTCTCACCGCCCCTTCTCCTCCAATGACGCCGTTCGACGCACAGGCCCGTTTGTGGCCCCCTCATCCCCACCCCTCTCCTTTTCCCCTCCTTCCTGCCGCTGGGTCGTTCGCGAAGGGTGACGTTATCCGGTAGGCTTGGAGCGCACGACAGCAAGCACCGCCGCCCGTAGGGCGGCGGGCAGCGTTGTCCAGGCATCGACGATGAATTGCAGATCGGGACACGGAGCTTGTCCCATATTTGTCCCAAGCGGTGCGGAATCTTCAGTTTTCTTGGGGATTCTGGCCGGTTTAGGATAGACCACTTGGGTAATCGGCCATAACTCTTTTCTGAATAAATAGTTAGGTGCATTTTGACAGCTTGGGCATGCCAGTGCCTGCATATCATTGACAACTCCAGCTTCATAGCGAGGTTGTGCTTCACTGCAACCCCCGCCAATGGCTGTCAATGCCCGTCGTTGAATGACCGGGGCTTGGTCAGGGCTTCCGCATGTAGATTATCATAAAATTGCACTGGCGCGATGGGGAATCTTCCGGTAGGGTGTGATTTGTTCCGAGATCTTGGTGGAAGATCAGCTTCCCGCAGGCCTCGTCGTTGCACTCGGAAGCGTTACGATATCCTCACCCGGCGGGGGGATGCGGATCAATTGCTCCTTCGCCCACCGGATCCGGTCGACGCGGGTGTCTTTGAACACCATCTCCTGCAGCAATTTCCGAGTCTCTTCATCCAGCAATTTCCGCTTCACGCGGATAATTGCAAGATTCGAAGTGTATTCGGGATTGTCCGGTTCCAACTCATGGGCACGGCTGTAGGAATCGGAGGCCTCCGTCAGCTTGCCGGCTTTTTCCAACACCAGCCCGAGATTATTGCGAACCTCCGGTTGATGCGGCATCAGCTTGATCGCGTTCTCAAACTCCCACGCGGCGGGGTAGAGCTTTCCCTGCTTTAGAAAAACCAGCCCCAGATTGTTTCGAGCCGGGCCGAACATCACATCGGCAGCCAAGGCGTTTTTCAGGATGTCTTCGGATTCATCGTACTTTCCCTGCTTGATCAGCGAGTAGGCCGCATCATTTTGAACGCGGGCCAGTTCGGTGTTCTGGCTGGGCGGGGTGATGTTCGATCCGGACCCGCAACCTTGGATGAGCAATGCCATCAGTAGCGATGCAGAGAAAGTGCGAAGTGACTTGCGCGTCATAGGGATGGCCTTGGGGAAGTTGTTTCCGTATTAAAGAACGATCCTGCAATAACTACCGCGTCTGGGTTGGGTGCCACAGGTCGCGGTACTCCGAGACCTGTGCCGGCCTGACCAAAAGACACAGGTCTCGGAGTACCG
>JANXVV010000515.1 GCA_025351525.1 Humisphaera sp.
AGACGCGCCTCGCAAGCGAGACGGCTAAATAATTCGGATCAGGGATAAGTGGTCAGGTTTGATTGAACAAGCGTCCGACGTCTCGCCTCCCATGGAGAGCACGGAGAACTTCAACGGTACTCCCCTCCGTCTTGTACATGACGAGATAATTGCGGAATCCTTTGATCGGCCAGAACCGCAATCCGGGAAATTCTACGAGACGCGGTTCCCATTCCGGGCCGAGGCCGGGAAAGGTGGCTGGAAGATTAAACGCCGCCTCTGCGGCATCGTAAGACCGAAGTGTTGCTGAGAATTGATCGACCGCGATCCAAGCCGCGATTTCATCCACATCCGTTTTGGCTCGCTCGTGAACGATCGGGAGCGCCATCAAACCGCCTTTATCGCAGTATGCCGCGCAGTCAATTCTCGGCGCATTTCATTCCAATCCGCAGGAACCATTTCTCGGGCTGGAATGGCCTCACCTTCCCGCAAAAGATCGGCCAGATATTCTTGCGAGCGAACGCGCAAGTGTTCAGGGTCCGACAAATCCTCTGACGCATCCGCTAGAATAAGCGACTCAATATAAGCGTCCAGACTTCGATGTCCGGCTTCAGAAGCACGCGCTTCCGCCACTTCCTTTACAGTTTCTGAAATTTGGATGTTGAGTCGTGCCATGGCTTTCTCCGTAACTGTTTACCGTGCCCAGAACATCGGGAAATGCCGCGTAGAAAGACCGCTCACATCCCACATCCGGAGGACGATCTCGCGAAACCGTCGGAGAATCGATACTGTTTCGGTCAGTGACGGTAAACAGTTACCTTTCTCCTGCGAATACTCTATCCACGCGATACCGGAGGTCCAATGCAGCTGAGTAGGCCCGTCCTGAACACGAGTTCTATTCCAGTGCACAATCTTTTTCATGTTCCTCCCAGTCCATCGACCGCCGTAACGCCTCTGACCAACGCGATCGCAAATGCCGCACCTTCGTTTCATTGAGTTGAGGCTCAAACGTGCGGTCCACCTGCCAGTGCGTGCGGACCTCTTCCTGCCCTTTCCAATACCCCACCGCCAAACCCGCCAGATAAGCCGCGCCGAGCGCGGTGGTCTCCGTCACCTGTGGCCGAATTACCGGCACGCGCAGGAGGTCGGCTTGAAATTGCAGCAGTAGATTGTTGGAAGCCGCACCGCCATCGACGCGAAGCTCTTCGATTTGAATGCCGGAATCTTTTTGCATCACGTCGAGCACATCGGCGACCTGGAAAGCAATGCTCTGGAGCGCGGCCCGTGCGAAGTGGGCGGCGGTGGTGCCGCGCGTGATGCCGGAGATGCTGCCCCGTGCGTATTGATCCCAGTGCGGCGCGCCGAGCCCGGCGAAGGCGGGGACCATGTAGACGCCGCCGTTGTGGGGGACGGTGGCGGCCAGCGACTCGATCTCTGCCGCGTATTTCACGATCTTCAACCCATCCCGCAGCCATTGCACGACCGCACCACCGATGAAGACACTGCCCTCGAGTGCGTACTCGGTTACGCCATTTCGCTGCCAGGCGACCGTCGTCAAAAGTTTGTGCTCGGATACGATCGGTTGCGTGCCGATATTCATCAGCATGAAACAACCGGTGCCGTAGGTGTTTTTGGCGAGGCTGCGCGAGAAGCAGGTTTGCCCGAAGAGCGCCGCCTGCTGGTCCCCGGCCATCCCGGCGATGGGGATTGAAGCGCCGAAAAGGGAGCGATCCGTTTCGCCGTAGACTTCACTGCACGACCGCACTTGCGGCAGGATCGCACGGGGGATTTGCATCAGCTCGAGCAACTCATCATCCCATTGCAAAGTGCGGATGTTGTAGATCATGGTGCGGGACGCGTTCGAGGCATCGGTGACATGCACCGCGCCGCCGGTCAACTTCCAGAGCAACCAGGAATCGACGGTGCCGAAGGCCAGTTCACCGCGATCCGCTTTTTCCCGCGCACCGGGAACATGGTCCAACAGCCAGCGAATTTTGCTGGCGGAGAAATAGGCGTCGATGACCAGACCGGTTTTCTCGCGAATCAAATCGAGATGACCCTCGCGTTTGAGTTGATCGCAATAAGGAGCCGTGCGTCGATCCTGCCAGACGATCGCGTGATGGATCGGGTGACCGGTAAGGCGATCCCAAAGAATCGTCGTCTCGCGCTGATTGGTGATGCCGATTGCCGCGATGTCACCGGCGAGCAAGCCGGCTGTCGCCAGCACCTCGCGGGCGACGGCAAGTTGAGACGTCCAAATCTCCATTGGGTCATGCTCGACCCAACCGTTCCGCGGAAAAATCTGGGGGAATTCTTTTTGAGCGACGGCGTGGGGATGGCCTGCCTGATCGAACAGAATTGCCCGTGAACTGGTAGTGCCTTGATCCAAGGCAAGGATGTATTTCAATCGAAACTCCGTTGGTGTTCGCTATCTTAGAGCATATTTAAGAAAATGGATGGGTTCGTCGTAGCATGGGCTACCAGCCCATGATTTTCTTGACTTTAAATTCAAGAACATGGGCTGGTAGCCCATGCTACAAAGCCTCCATCGTGTTTCTAAACACGGTTGAAGATTTAAAGAGCTCAAAGTCGTGCGATCGCGGAGAGCCACTTGGTGGATTTATCGGCTCAGTCAATCCTGTTCCGTGCCGATGAATTTGATATGAGTCTCTCAACCCTTCTTTCCAATTCGGTGCCGACGGCGGGTGCGGAAGCCCGGAATCGCCGTCGCAGCGAGCGAACGCCGCGTGTACTGGATGCCTGGATTTGCTCGCCCACTGCGAAAGTTCCGCTGGAGGAGCGTGAAGTGGTGACTGCCGTCAGCATGTCGCGGCATGGGGTGGCTTTTACGCTCGCTCATGCCCTCGCCACCAACTCCTTTTATCGAATTGAAGTAGGATTGGGAGCGCAGCAAGTGGTCTGCGAGGTGCGGATCATTTCTTGTCGAAAGGCCGAGAAGGGGTTGTTCGAGGTGGGCGCGGAATTCTCGTGAAGCGTCTCAATCTTTGTTCGGCGAAACGGTCTGGTTGGTTTCCAGCGCACTGAAACTCGATGCTCGCAATTTCAGGTTGCTCCGATAACTCGCGGTCCATTCACGATTTGTCGCGCGAGCCGCCTCCTCATCGGCATCTCTTCCCCATCTCCAATCCATCGCGCGGATCGATCCGTACCCCGTGCAAACATTTTACTTGAAATGACCCCCCTGGTTCTGTCTATAATAGTGCCACCTGTGATGATTTGTCACAACATCGTGGATTGACAGCAGAGAGTAATTCGGAGGATCAACATGCACGCGCCCGTTTGTCAGATGGATCGGCGGACCAGTCCGCTTCGGATGGCGGTCTCGAAAATCGTTTTGAGCTATGGTGCTTCTTTGGCACTGTCGGTTCTTGCCGTCGGTCCTGCGCTGGGCCAAGCCATGCCGAATACCCGACCGGCGGATCAGGGCCGTGAGCGTGAAGTGCCTCGCCGTGAAGAGCCCGTTTATCGCAACGGGCGTGAAGATCGCGGTGACAACGGGGGTTATCCGACCTCTGACATCCACAGTGCCGTGGAGGCCAACGCACGCACCGCGTATGCCCGCGCCAATTATCATCGGTTGCAGGATTCGGTGAACGTGGCGATACGGCAGATGCAGTCGAGCTTCGATCAGTCGCCGGAATTGATGGATGCCCGCAAGGCTGAGCAGATGGCTTGGGAAGACTATCTCGCCGCCCGCAACGCCGCTTTGAAAACGGTCGTCGCCGACCCGAAGTATCAGGCCAATGCCGCTCTCAAAAATGATTTGACCGAGCAGATCGCCGAAGTGCGGACGTCATTCGATTCACGCAAGCCGTCGCATGGCCGGGTGGCGGAGTTGGTGGACCAGTCAAAGATGAGCAAAGTGGTTCTGTTGGCGACGGTAAAACTCGATTATGCCCAGGTCACCACCGATATGGAAGTGACTGCGCTAAAGGGCGATTCAAAGGTCGCCGATACGCGCGGCAAGTTGATGAGTGCCGGCGCGCGGGTGCAGGCTCTGCGTGAAGGTTTCGATCGATCCCTTCGCGGCAGTCCCGAGTTAGCCGCCCTTCGGTCCAAAATTGAAGATGCCCGCGTCGCGTTCATCACTGCCGAGGCTTTCCGCGATGGTGCGGTGGAAGCCGCGAGTGAGGCTTTGGATTACGCCTATTACAAAAACCGCCATGGCAGCTATGCCGGGTATGAATATGGCTTCTCGACCGGTGGTTACGGTGGGGGTCGATAAGCGATCACGAACGAAGCTGATCCAAGCGTTGAAGCCCTCCGCGCACACCGTTTAGCGGTGGCCCGGAGGGCCGCGTTTTTTCGTGCCGAAAACAATCGCGATTCACACCACGACGCTCAGTAAGCAAATGACTGAGGCGATGGCATGTATCGCACCGGAAAGTCCAAAGTCTATTCGCGGAATCCGGATCGTCGCCTACGGCTCCGATCCCGGCGCGTCATCCGGAAACAGTGCCCTCAGCTTTTCGGCGGTCTCCTGCTCTTCCTCATTCTCCGCGAAATCTTTACGGGCCAGCGCGAAATATTCTTTCGGCAAGTCTTCGTCGCTCAATTGACGAATCGGAATCCCCAATTTCCGGGCATCGGTCGCCGTGCGGCCGGCGATGGATTTTTTCAAAACGACATTTGGCGTCACATTCCCAAACGCGAATGACATCCCCAGTGGTGCGGGGGCCTGCATCATCAGGCTCTCGATCGGATAAGCCGACTCATTTTCCAAAGCAGCCATTTTGATTTTAAGCTGATCGCCGGTGCTGGTGTGGATGCCAAGGCGATGCAGGTCGGGGCGAAAGTCGGTCCGGTTAGCCTTCGTGACGATGGACGTGAGCAACGCGGCGGGATCGAGGACGATGCTGTTTTGGCCGTGTCGGGCGGTGTACGAAAGCCCGCTGTGAACGCCGGCGTCTTTACCGCCGAAAAGCAGTTGAACGCTGCCGCCTTCGTGCATCATCAACTGACCGGGGTTTTTGGGGTCGACGCCGATCATCAGTCCCTCGGTCATGTAATAGCAGGGCAACCCTTTGGCTCCGACGACCACACCCATGCGATCCCCATCCCGCACGACGAGGACGGTGGTCGGTTGCCCGAGCCCACCGGCGGGGGGATTGATGGCCAGGGCGTAGGAGAATTTTGGATGTGCGCTGGTGGAGTCATTGGTCAACAGCAGTTTGGGATGAGCGGCGAGATCGGCAAGAGCTTTCAGGGCTTCCGGCGCGGGTTGCGTGGTGGGTTGAGTAGTGCCGGGTGAATCGGTCAGTTTTCCGTCGGCTCGTGCGAGGGGCGAGCAGACGAGAAGACTGATGAGAAGGGTTCGGACGGATTTTGATTTGCTCATGCGGAGGGCTCCGGAATCCGGGTCGTCGCCTTTGGCTCCGATCCCGGGGTGATGAAAGTCATTGAAGAATGCAAATCATATTCAGGTTTCGCTTTTCTTACGCGTTAATTCTCGCACGAGATAGACGACGATGGCAATGTTGATGACCAGGACCAACAGTCTTTTCCAGTTGGCGTGGGCGATGACTTCGTACAGTTCGAGCGGGATGAAACCTGAGCCGGAGATGACGGTCAACCATTCGGCCCAACGCTTTTGCAGGAGCAGACCGATGCCTTCGGTGAGAAAAAGTGACGCGTAAATGAAGGCACCAGCGCTGATCGCTTCCAGTTTACGGGGGGATAGAGTGGTCAATTTTGCGAGCAGGGCGTGCAGAAGGCGGCTGTCGGGATCGCCGCGAAAATGGTTAATGAAATGCCGGGCGGCGTCTTCGACATCGCGATGAATCAGGCGAAATGCACCCAGGCCGATGAGGATAAGAAAGGTTGCCTTGACCAGTTTGAAGATGGCAATGGCCATCAGACCGGCGGAGCGGTGGGCGGCGTCGGGTCGGGGGGTCAAGCAATGCTCCTTATAGACGCGGATACAGTGATGATGTTTGAGGAAACTGCGCATGGGAAAGCCCGCTCCTCTGAAGAAGAGCGGGCTTCGGCGCTCAAGTGGTCTGCAATCGCTAAGCCGGCGAGCGGCTTGCAATTACTTCTGAGCTTCGATCGAGCTGATGGTGAGCGAGCCATCTTTTTCCTCGCCCTTGACGACCACCTTGGTGGAGTCGTTCTTTTCCAGATACGTCTTGGCCATCGCGCTGCTGGCGGCGTCAAGCTTGTAGGCGGTCTTGCCCGAAATTACCGAGAAGCCCTTGTCCGCGCACTTCATGGCGCAGGCCTTGGGATGGTCGGCGGCAGCGGCCTCGGGATTTTCCTTGGTCATCTGCTTGGCGCAGCAACTTTGATCGATCAACACGCCCTTGATTTCCTTCGACTCGGCATGGGAAATGGCCACGCCTGCAAAAAGACTGAAAAGGGCCACACCGGTAATCATCGACTTGCGCATACGATTCTCCGTTCGAGAAATGGAAACTTCTAAATACGACACATTCGGTCTCACATCGTAGCCATCCTCCACCGCAGGTGGAAGGCACAATGTGATACTTCCATTATCTACAAGGCGGTCACATCCGCGTTGTCATTCAACATTGGAGCAGAGCATCGCTAAGTGAAAGTAGAAAAGACAGGCTTGGCATGAACCTACCAGGAACCCTCCTCATGAAAATGTTGATCCCCCGACTCTTCACCGCGCACTTGTTATTCGTCGCTTTGTTTATCGCCTCCACCGCATTCGCCGAGGACCAACCGACGTTGTTCAAGAAGACGCAGTTAACCGATCAGTTTTATTCGGAAGGCGCTACGATCGGTGACTTTAATAAAGACGGCATCATGGATGTGGTCATCGGGCCTTACTGGTATGAAGGGCCGGATTTCACGAAGAAGCATGCGTTCGCCGCCGAAGATTTCATGACCAAGGCGTACGATCCGCACGGGTATTCGAAGAACTTCCTGGCGTTCACATGGGATCTGACCGGCGACGGTTGGACCGACATCATCATCTGCGGCTTTCCGGGGGAAGAGACGGCATGGTACGAAAACCCCAAGGGCAAAGACGAGCCGTGGAAACGGCATGTGATGATTCAGCACACCGACAATGAATCCCCCACTTTCGGCGATCTGCTCGGCACGGGGAAACCCGCGTTGATCTGCATGTCGGGCGGCACCATGGGATACGCGATGGCCGACCCCGCCAATCGGACGGGCGAATGGGTCTGGCACCCCACCAGCCCAAAAATGGCGGCGTACCAGCGCTTCACCCACGGCATCGGTTTCGGCGACGTCAACGGGGACGGGAAAATGGATCTGCTCGACAAGGATGGCTGGTACGAGCAGCCCGCCAATTTAGACGGTGATCCCCACTGGAAAAAACATCCGTTCAAATTCGGCAGCGGCGGCGCACAGATGTTTGTGTACGATGTCAACGGCGACGGCAAGCCGGATGTCATCACCTGTATTGAAGCGCACGGCTACGGCCTGGCATGGTTCGAGCAGACTAAAGATGACCAAGGCGAGATCACTTTCATCAAGCATCTCATCATGGGCGACAAGCCTTCCGACAGTCCTTATGGACTGCGATTCTCGCAGATGCATGGAATTGCGCTCGCGGACATGTTCGGCGACGGCGTGCTGGATATCGTCACCGGCAAGCGGTTCTGGGCGCACGGGCCCGGCGGTGACAAAGACCCGGCCGATCCGGCGGTGCTGTATATCTTCCGACTGGTGCGCGGGCCGGATGGCAAGGTCGACTATGTGCCGTATAAGGTCGACGATAACAGCGGCGTGGGCACGCAGGTGACGGTCGGCAACATCGCCGGTGGGAAGCTGCCGGATATCGTCGTCGGGAACAAGAAAGGCGGATTTGTGTTTATCAACCAGCTCGATCGGCTGGGCAAGGATTATCTGAAGAAGAACGCGCCAAAGCGCGTGGAGGCAGACGCGAAGTAGTAGCGCACGTTGAGTGATTCGTTTAGCGCCGGCCCGGAGGGCCGGGTTTGTCGCTTACGGTAACGCTAACGCCACCGGCAACGTCGTCGGTTGCGACGCCGGTGCCTTCCGACGAATCTGCTGCAGGCTCAATTCCTGCGGCTGCCAGTGGATGATCGGCTCGCCCGTCCAGGAGTGCGGCGCAAGGATCGTCGTTCCATTTCTCGCCTCCTTTTTGGAACCGTCGCCACCGTCTTCCATAAATTTGATCGAGCACGGTTCCGACCAGTGATCGAGTTCCGTCATCTCATATCCCGGCGTGATGAATCGCCGTTTGAAACCGATCAACTGGATCGGCGTCAGCACGGCGAAAACCGGGCGGCCTTCATCCAAGGCGGCGTCGAGAATTCGGTGTTGCTCGATGACGAGATCGGCGGCTGATTTCTTTTTGAAAAACTCCGTCATGTAATCGATGCGCGCCGCCTGCAAAAGCACCGGGGCATCCTGTTTGTCCTGGCCTTTCTGTCCCATCCCGAAGATGCCGAATCCGCCCGCCATGCGCACGTCAAAGCTGTCGGTGGAGTAGCAGTCGCTCTCCGTCATAAATTGCAGGTATTGCAAAAGCTGCGGAAACATTCCCTCATCGGCGAAGAGGATCGCGCGCGGAGAAGGCCCCATTCTCGCGGGGGGTGAAGCGATGCTGCTCTGCGTCGTCGCGGCGGCATGTGACAATTGAAATGGCTTAGGTTCGAGCACAGCCAGCACCCGGCGGGCTGAGTAGTCGAGGTTCATGTTCCCGCGATGCTGGCGTTCCATGTCGGGCAGGGAAATCCAAATTCCGACGGCTGCAGTGGCGGCGGTGATCAGTCCCGCGCCGATCGGTGTGGCGATCGAACCCCAACGACGGCGGACCGGGACGCCTTCATGGACGGTGGCGCCCACCGTCGCACTTCGCATCAACCACATCGCCGCAACGATGAGCGGGGGAAA
>JANXVV010000545.1 GCA_025351525.1 Humisphaera sp.
CGACGCGCAGCGGAGCACGCTCGTTGAGAAATCAACGCGCTCCGCTGCGCGTCGCGGCTAACCTCTGAAAAATTTTACGAAATCTCATTGACCCTCCCCCTTTTCAATTCGATATGAGAACGATGCCAATCGTTTTCGACAGCAATTTGGAAATGTGGTCCGTGGTCGCCCAAGCCGTCGGCTATACGACGGCGTTTATCTACGGCGCGGTCCGCCGGGAATACACTCAGCTCTGGCCGATTCTCATGCTGGGAATATGCCTGGATGCCGTCGCGGAAATCTTTCTGTCGTCGAACGGGCTGGGCCAACCGGGAATGCTCTGGGGGGCGCTGGTCTATCCGGTCTACAGCCTGTTTGCCTGCGTGGGAGGAATTATGACGCGCGTGGCGTTTGAAGCGGTGGTTAAACCGACATCCTTCACATCGCAAACGCATCTATCTCTCAGATTCCCTCCTCCTGGTTCAGCGGGGAAGAATTAGTACTACAGAGCGACTTGTTGATTGAATGTTCCGGGGGGAGCCTTAGAGCACCCATTGCAGTTACGCGACAACCAAAACAGGGGGAACCGCGAAAACGCGAAAACGCGAGGTGGGACGCGAAGGAAATCCAATTTGCTTTCTTCGCGTTCCACTTCGCGCTTTAGCGACTTCGCGGTTGCTATCTTCTTTCGACGAGAAAATGTTGCTTGCTTGTCGTACAGAGGCAGGCACAGTGAAGAAATCCAAATGAGCTGCTTAGGAAATAAACCTATTCAGGCGGCTCAACTGCCTCAATGTCCTGACGTTCTACCTGCTCTAATAAATCATAGGGTTGTGCCGGTCGCGGTTCGGCGAGACATTCGAGCGCTTTCACCCGCTCTTTGGTGGCCGCCAACTCATGCCCGCATTCAGGGCAACGATGGTCGGTGGCCCGCAAGTCATAGCCGCAATCAACACAGAGAGTTCGGACAGTGAGACGCGTCTTTCTCCTCCCCCCCGCAACCTCTCCAAAAAATCGATCGTAAATCCATACTGTCGACACCCAGAGCGTGACGATGGTCCAAATGATCGGGAAAGCTCCACCCGAGGCTTTTCCACCGCCGTTGAACATCGCTACGCCGACGAAGACCCAAATCACAGTCCAGGTCCGCCAATTGATCGCTCGATCATCTTTAGAGGTCCGCATGATGAGTCACCCACCGAAAACCGTGAAAGGTTTCGTCACGCCATGACTATACTCTATCATGCCGGTGGACCGAGCCTCTATCTCGATCGTCAAAACGTAAATTGAAGGACCGAATCATGCGTTATTTTCTCTCCACTCTTGTCTGCGTCGCCTGGGCCCTCTGGTTCGGCGGGCTGATCACGTTATTTCTGGTGGTGACGCAATTGTCGAAAATTTTCGTCGATCGCCGGGATATTTTCGGACAGGCCGGGAGCGGCGTCTTCATCATGTTCGAGCGGTATCAACTGATCGTCGGCGCATTGGCGTTGATCTCCGCGTTCGCCTTGCGGCTGGCGAGTCCGTCCGTCATCCGAACGGCATTCTTTGCGCTTTTATTCCTCGCGGCCATGGGTGCCGTCGCATCGCCGCTGTGGATCACGCCGAAAATCGAAGCGCTTCGCCTCGCGGGTGAAACTGCTAACCCACTATTTAAGAAACTGCACGGGGTTTCGATGATGGTCTATTCGGCGGATGCCTTCATCCTCTTCATCGCCGGGACTTTGCTACCGGCGACAATTCAGACGGAGGATGACTCGACAGGAACAGTTCATGAATGACCTCCGGCGACAGGGTTTCCGGTCGGGCCTGTCCATCCAACGCGTGTTTGGCGATCAACTCATCCGCCGCGTATCCCGCCTGCGTCAGCGCCTTGCGAAGCGTCTTGCGGCGGGCGGAAAAAAGTTGATGCACGAACCGCCCGAACGCCACCGCCTGATCTCCCAACCGATCCTTCCGTCGAACCCGCACGAGTGACGAATCAATTTTCGGCTGCGGCCAAAACGCCTGCGGGGGCAGGGTGCGCAGCACTTCCACCTGCGATAAAAGTTGAGCGGTCACCGTGAGCGGGCCGTAGGCCTCCGATCCCGCCGCTGCGCGCAGGCGATCTCCCACTTCCTTCTGAACCGTGAACACCAATAGGTCCAATCCCTCAATCAGCAGTTCGATGACGAGGGGCGATGCGATGTTATAAGGCAGGTTGGCGACCAATTTCTGCGGTCGTTGCGGCGTCGCAATCCGCGCCGCCCGCAGCACCGCCGACAGTTCCCGATTGACCGCGTGCTTGCCGGCCAGTGCATCCCCTTCAATCAATCGAAAGTGTGGCCGATCCGCAAACCGCTCCCGCAACGCGCCGGCCAAATCGCGATCGATCTCCACCGCCACCACTTCCGCACCGCGCAAGAGCAATTCATCGGTGAGCGTTCCCGTTCCCGGCCCCACTTCCACCGCCAGATCGCCCACCGCGATTTCCCCCGCTTCGGCGACGAGGCGCACCAGATTCCCATCGATCATGAAGTTCTGCCCGAACCGATGCCGCGGCTCCATGCTGGCCGCCGTCAAAATCGCCTGAATTTCATGCTTGGTTTGCGCCATTTGCGAAAGAGTCAGTTGCCAGTTGCCAAATCTTGTATTTACTAACAACTAACCACTAACAACTTCTTCCCACCACTTCTTCAGACAACTGCCCGCCCTCCGCTTGAACGGCATGGCGGGCGTTTCGCTCGTCCTTGTGGACCAGTCCATCGTGCAGATGGATCACGCGTTGGCAGCGGTGGGCGACGGATGGGTCGTGCGTCACCAGGATGATCGTGCGGCCTGTCGCGACCAGTTCATCGAACAGGGCCAGAATCTGCACGCCGGTCTTGCTGTCCAGCGCCCCGGTGGGTTCGTCGGCTAAAAGAATCAGGGGATCGTTGACCATCGCGCGGGCAATGCACACGCGCTGCTGCTGCCCGCCGGAGAGCTGCATCGGGCGGTGATCGAGGCGCTCCAGAAGCCCGACACGTTCCGCCAGCTCGGTGGCCCGCCGTCGCCGTTCCACCGGGGGGATGCCCAAGTAGAACATCGGCACTTCCAGATTCTCCAGCACCGTCAGTTGCTGAATCAGATTGAAATTCTGGAAGATAAACCCGATCCGCTGGCTGCGGATCTGCGAGAGCATGTCATCTTCGAGTTGGCTGATGTCGATGTCGCCGAGGATGTATTGCCCGCTTGTGGGTTGATCGAGGCAACCCAGGATATTCATCAGCGTACTTTTCCCCGAACCACTGGCCCCCATGATGGCGGTGTATTCTCCCTCGACGAAATCCAGATCAATCGACCGCAGCGCGGCGACCTCCACATTGGTTCCCGGCTTGCGATAGATCTTGCTGAGCGATTGAACGGAGGCGACGAGGGGCATATTAAATACTATACAGCCGTGTAGAGCGTTTCGTTCAACCGCAGGGGGAAGTTTTCAGGGGCACCTTCATTGATGCAACTTTGTCGATAGTCTGGACAAGGATACACTGTATACTAGAATACCCTGTATGCGACTGACTCTGATACAGCTCTCGTCGTTCGTCGCAAAATGGTCCGCACTGAAATTGACGGACCAGGATCATAGAGCCTGGAAGGCTTGTTGATTGCCGATCCTGAAGTGGGTGATCTTATTCCCGGTACGGGTGGATTACGCAAGCTGCGGTTTGCCCCGCGTACATGGCACACTGGAAAATGAGCCGCGACGCGCGTCATTTATGCTTACATCGCCCGAGGTGAAGCGATCTAGCTGTTTACACTGTAGGGAAAAATCAGCGGAGCGACTTGTCAACGGACGAAAAGAAGTTTTTCCGGCAGGTACTTCGGCGATTGCACGAGCGATATCAAATTTGAAAGGCGACCACCCATGAAAACGAAAAATAAATCGACGATTTCAAAACCGCTTCCACCTGTCG
>JANXVV010000549.1 GCA_025351525.1 Humisphaera sp.
GGAACGAGTAGGAAATCAGTGAATGCCCTTCGCCGCCAACCATCGCTCGGCGTCCAGCGACGCCTTGCAACCCATGCCGGCGGCGGTGATGGCCTGCTTGTACATCGGATCCGCCACATCACCGGCGGCGAAGACACCCTCGACGCTCGTCGTCGTGCGGTACGAATCCTCCAGATGCACGAACCCCTTTTCATCCAGATTCAGTTGCCCACGAAGGAACTTGGTGTTGGGCGTGTGACCGATGGCGACGAACAGGCCGGGCGAATCGATCGTCTGCGTTTCACCCGTCTTGAGATTCTTGATGCGGACGCCGGTCATGCCGCGTTCATCATCGCCTAGCACCTCGTCCACGGCGCTGTCCCACACGGGTTTGATCTTCGGGTTGGCCAAACATCGCTCGGCCATGATCGGGCTGGCGCGCAGCTTATCGCGGCGATGGATGAGATAAACCCGGCTGGCAAATTTTGTCAGATAGCCACCCTCTTCACAGGCGGAATCCCCCCCGCCAACCACAATCAACGGCTGATTGCGGAAACGCGGCAACGCGCCGTCGCACACCGCACACGCCGACACACCGTTATTTTTGAAACGGTTCTCGGAGTCCAAGCCGATGTAATTCGCGCTTGCTCCGGTTGAAATGATCACGCTGTGGGCTTCGATCGTCTCACCCGCCGAGTCTTTTAATTGGAAGGGGCGTTGGCTCAGGTCCAGGTCGACAATATCTTCGGTTTTGATGCGCGTGCCGAAACGCTCCGACTGCTCGCGCATTGCCATCATCAGTTCAGGGCCGAGAATCCCTTTGGGAAATCCCGGAAAATTTTCCACCTCAGTGGTTAGATTGAGTTGGCCCAGCGGCAGCGTTCCGCCAAGGCGATTCTCTTCGCTGATGGCTCCCTCATAAACCAGTGGATCGAGGTTCGCGCGGGCGGCGTAAATGGCGGCTGTCCAACCGGCGGGGCCGGATCCGATGATGACTATTTTTTCTACCATGTTTGTCAGGAATAGTATGGCGATTGAGGTCCATTGGGAAAGACCGGGAGTGGGTCTATCGGAAATCGAGCAATATTGTCATTCGGAAAAACCTGCGTTTGGAAATTTTTCAGCGGCTGTGCCGTAGGTGTGCGTTTTTTTGCCTCGAATATCTGCTCTGGACCGCCGCATCAATAACGGTCCGGCGACATAGTTCCATCGGGGCAAAAGCGTGTCGAACAGGATTCCCAGGTTGGCTTTAAAGACTTCGGCGACCTTGCGGCCGATTTCGTACATTGATCGTGGCGCGCAGGCCCGTCCGGGTCGCGGTCCTTGCGAAAGAGCGGCCCGAGATGTTCCATGGCTTTGGTGTCGAAGGAAAATACCAGGTTGCCCATCCCATCGACCGCATCGGCGATCTTCCGCAGCGACAGATCGGTGAACAGCACCTCCTCATCGTCCGGATCGCCAGCGGTACGCGTCTCCAGAATCGATTTCAAAAGGTGCTGCAGCTTTGGATATTCTTCCGACAGTTGATAATTCAGATATCCTAACCCCCATTTCAAAATACCCGCGCTACGCGCGACGACTCATTTTAAAACGTGCGTCCACCGATCGTCACCGGCACCGGTTGCGGAGCCGGCACATAGCTGGGCTCGACCGAAACCCGCAACGGCCGGCGCTTGCCCTTGGGTGGCAGGCCGTCTTCATCAATAATCCGCTGGATCGCCATAATCCCTTCGATCAGCGTCTCAGGGCGGGGCGGGCAGCCGGGGACGTAGACATCGACGGGGAGGAATTGATCGATTCCTTGAATGGTGGCATAGGCGTCAAACACCCCGCCGGTGCTGGCGCAGGCCCCCATGCTGATGACCCATTTCGGTTCGGTCATTTGCTGATAGATATGCTGCAACACGGGCATCATCTTGATCGTCACCCGACCGGCGACGATCAGCAGGTCGCTTTGGCGCGGGCTGAATCGCATGGCTTCGGCCCCGAAGCGGGCCAAGTCATAGCGACTGGAGGCGGTGGCCATCAGTTCGATGCCGCAGCAGGCGGTGGCGAAAGGCATCGGCCATAGCGAACTTCGACGGGACCAGTTGACGACTTTTTTAAGCTGCGTCGTCAGGAAATTGTCCGGCAGTAACTGCGTGTCCATCCAATGACTCCAAGGCTAAAACAGCGTTTAATGATGTC
>JANXVV010000555.1 GCA_025351525.1 Humisphaera sp.
CTGAAGCGCGGCGATATTGGTGTTGATCCGACTCATGTATCCTCCGTGATACGATTCGAGGGGCCCCGGAACCAGCCGAGGCGGTCAGGCGGATATCCGTATCCTCCTGTTCAGGTTGTCGAACGTAACCTTCGGTAGAAAAGACGCGCACGCTTGAACACGCTTGCGGGCAGAAAATGTGCGGAACAGACTCGAATGGATCAGTGTCCGATAAAAGATGGGATGCGGTGGATACAAAATGGGTGTGCGGGAATCCAGGCTTCAAAAACAATTTAAATAATTATCGGAGTTTAAATGCGATTGCGCTATTTCCAACGCAAAAGGTTAGTCGCGACGCGCAGCGGAGCCCGTTTCTTTTTTAGGACAAAAAACGCGCTCCGCTGCGCATCGCGGCTAACCTGGAGTTTCCGCGAGCAACTTCTCCACCGCCTCGCGTCCCGGAAGCGAAGGCTGCGCTCCGAACCCGGTGCAGCACAGCGCGCCCGCCGCATTGGCAAACCGCGCGGATTCGATGAGTGACCGCCCTTCCGCGTGCGCCACCGCCAGTGCCGCCGTGAAGGCATCACCCGATGCCGTCGTGTCCACCGCCGCTACCTTGTGCGGCTTAATGTGCTCGATCTCCCCCGCGCGATCCAGCAACATCGCCCCGCGATTGCCGAGCTTCAACACCACCGCTTTGGGACCGCGAGCCAGCAAATCCATCGCGATCTGTTTGGGGTCGACGATCTTGCGCAGGCGCACAGTGTGCGTCGGTTCCAAATCCAGCAGTCGCTCGGCCTCACCCTGATTCGGCGTCAACAGATCCACCCCGAACATCGCCCGAGTCAGCCCCGTCGGTGGTACGGGAGCCGGGTCCAGAATCGTGTGGATGCCCAACCGCTGGCACATCGCGATCGCGTGTTGAACCGTCGCCAGCGGAATCTCCAATTGCAGCACGACCACCGAAGCCGTGCGGATCACGGACTCGGCGGCGTCGATATCCGCCGGCACGAGATGGGCATTCGCGCCCGGTGCGACCACAATCGAATTCTCCCCCATCTTGTCGACGAGAATCATCGCCACACCGCTGGCCACGCCTTCGGTGATGATGACGCGATCGCTGCGCACCTTGTGGAGCTTCAAGCCGTTGAGCAGTCGCTGGCCAAAGTCGTCATCGCCCACTCGCCCAACCATCACCACCTGCGTTCGCGATGCGGCCTCCAATAATTTCGCGGCGGCAACGGCTTGATTGGCCCCCTTCCCGCCGGGAATTGTGACAAAATCGCTGCCGAGGATCGTCTGGCCGGGCTGTGGAATCTGCTCGGTACGGCAGACGAGATCCATGTTGAGTGAACCGATGACGACAATCGGACCGCTGTGACGTTCAGTGGGCATAAACCCATTTTAACGAGTGGCGGTTGATCGATGAACGTTCAATCGTTGCCTCCAATTATTTAGCCGTCTCGCTTGCGAGGCGCGTCTTGGCGATATGACCCCTCGGACGCGCCTCGCAAGCGAGACGGCTAAATAATGACGGCATTGTTCACAGCCCTCACGTATTCATCGGCATCGCCCGCCGATCCCCCGCCGCTGATTCAACCTTCCGCCGTTCCTTCATCTCCTGATGCAGTTTTCGGCGCAGGCGGAGCGTGTCGAGAAACATCTGCCCGCCGTGCCTGACCATGCGGACCGTCGTGGGATCGGCGTAGCGGAAAACGATCGGCGTTTCGCGAAGCACCAATCCTTCCACCTGCGCCCGGGCCAGCAGTTCGACGTCGACGAAGAATCCGTCGCAATTCATCTTCGGTCCGACGATCTGCCAAGCGGCGGCGGTCACACCTTTCAGCCCGGCCTGCGTGTCCAGTATTTTGATCGGCAGCACCTGCCGCAGCCACCAATTGAACGAACGGCTCATCAGATGCCGGCGGTAAATGTTCGGGAAATCGCGCGGGCTGATCAAAAAGCACGACTCCGGACTCGCCCGATTCACCACCGCCACATCCGCCCCCGATTCAAGAACGCTGACAATTTTCAAAGCTTCATCAGGATCGTAAGCCAGGTCGACATCGGTGAAAACGCGGAACGGCGTGATGGCTTGCGTCAACCCCAGCCGCAACGCATACCCTTTGCCGCGATTGCGAACGTAGGACTCCACCTTCATCGCGTCGCCATCATTCTGAAGCAGCCCGGCCAGATGCTCGGCGGTGCCATCCGAGCAGCCATCACACACGAACAGCACGCACCAGTCCAAATGCTCCGCCACGAATCGACGCAGGCGCACGACCGTCGCGTCGATAAACGCCATCGCATTGTAAGTGGGCACGACCAGAGTGGAACGGTACGACGGCTTTGCATCCATAGTCGTCTTTGATTCTACGAAATAGGCCGGTCCCCACAAGCGATCTGCGAAATAGCCACAGCCATTTGGACCGGGCCATCGCATTGGCCATTTCCGATTGCCTCGTGACGAGTCCTCTTGGGGACAGGGAATAAAGGCGGGGGAACCGCTAAGCCGCGACGGCGCGAAGATCTCGCGAAGGAATTTCAACGCGGAGATGTTTCGCCACGGCTAGAACATTTCAGTATGCCTTCGCGCGAACTTCGCGATTTCGGGCCTTCGCGGTTCCCCCGTTTTTTCGCGGTTTCAAAGGCGCGACGAAGAGTGGATCGGATGACCTGTGGACCTCTGATCCGCTTGCCTTAGAATGCACCCCATGAAAGACGATTTCGTGACGGTGGCGACCAGTCAGTTTGCAGAGCAGGCCGAGAGCATTCGTCTGCTTCTTTCGCAGGAGGGGATCGAGTCGTTTATTGCCGATGCCAACCTGGTGAACACCAACTGGTTTCTCGGGCCGGCGGTGGGATATATCAAAGTGCAGGTGTTGCAATCGCAGTCGGAAGCGGCGATGGCGATTCTGCTGCAGCATCCTCTGGCGACGGGAACGCCATCCGGCGAAAGCGAGACTGCTCCCGCCAAGTGCCTGGCCTGCGGAGCCCCGATGGCCGAGGACGCGGAGGTTTGTCCGGCATGCGGTTGGTCGTTCAACGGGGAAGCAGAACCCGAGCCGCAGGAAAATGTGGAATAAGAATTTCGTCAAGCACCGCTGCGAACCCCTGTATAGCCCCAAGTGAGCTTTGGAGTCGGTCGTTAACTACCTCCAGATATCCAAACCCTTGGGGTGCCACAGGTCGCGGTACTCCGAGACCTGTGTCTTTCGGCCAGGCCGGCACAGGTCTGCTCCGAAAATGAACCTCGCGGATCGCGTACCGGCGTTGGATCTCGGTTCAGCCTGCCGTCCAAGGGCACAAGGTGTTGGCCGGCTCACGCGGCCGGCTTCAGTTCGACCTTGTAGCCGAGGCGTTC
>JANXVV010000597.1 GCA_025351525.1 Humisphaera sp.
CCGAATCGAGGATGGCGAACTGTGGCTGTACGGCCTGCACATCGATCCGTATAAGCAGGCCGCGATGGTGTTCAATCACGAGCCGGCCCGCTCGCGCAAGCTGCTGGTCCATCGGCGGGAGATCAAACGGCTGATGGATGCCACGCGCGAGAAGGGCACGACGCTCATTCCGCTGGCGATCTATTTCAATGCCCAGGGCGTGGCGAAGTTGGAGCTGGCGGTCGGACGCGGCAAGCAGCAGCACGACAAGCGGGCGAGCATCAAGAAGAAGGAACAGGATCGCGATTTGAGACGGCTGACGACGGTGAGGCAGCAATAGTTGCAATTAAAAAAGAGAGCCCAGCGGCTCCGCCGCAGGAAAAGCCGCCGCGCCGTTTAACTCCATTTCATGAGCAAGCGTCCGGCTCCCATCATCGTCGCGCATCGCGGTTTGCACAAAACCGCGCCGGAAAATTCGTGGGGCGCAATGCGTGCCGCATTGATAGCCGGCTTTGACTGGGTCGAGTGTGATGTCTGGAATTCACTGGACAGCATTCCGATTGTCATTCACGATGAAACCTTAGATCGAACCACCAACGGTCACGGCAAAATCTCCGAGCATCGTTGGGTTGATTTGAAGCGTCTTGAACTCAAGAGTGACCACGAATCGCTATACCGGCCCGAATTATTGCCGGATTTGGCGGCACTGCGATATGTTGGAACCATCGAAGCGCCTTTAGTCGCTCCGAAATTTTTGATCGAAGTCAAGCCCGCCGATGCGCGGCATTTCATTGAGAATCTCGTACACCCGGACCGTTGGTTTGCAGGGGACATTCTTCAGTCTTTCGACGAAGCCAACCTGATTCATGCGCTCTCCGCCAACCCGCGTGTGCCGGTCGCCTATCTCATTGAAGATCGACCCACTTTAGAACGCGCGGTGTCGACGGGATGGGATCGCGTCCACATTTTTCACGAGCTTCTCGATCCATCCACGGCGGATTGGCTACAAAACAAGGGAATCACCTATGCGGTTTGGACGCCAAATACGGCTGAAGATATTCGTCGGGCCTGTCGTCTGGGTGCCGCGATGATCATCACTGACGAACCGGTTTTGGCGAGAAACATTGTTGAGTGTGAAGCTGAAGAATGAGGTCTTTTTGACGGACGCGAAAAACCCGGCGCGTCGCCTACGGCTTCCGCCCTCGGCTTGTTCACACCACTTCACAAAACACCTTGCCTTCGTGCGCCGCTTCCGCGTATGGGTGGAATCGGTTAAATAGGAACATTCGATCAAAAGTACAGACGCAAGGAATGCAACCATGACCCCCGACCCGCGCCATGATGAGACCCCGAAAGAGGACGATGCCAGGGAAGGCCTCGATTTTGTCCGCCGCATTGTGGAAGAGGACAACCGCGCCGGCACTTGGGATGGACGCGTCGCCACGCGTTTCCCCCCGGAGCCGAACGGGTATCTGCACATCGGCCATGCCAAAAGCATCTGCCTGAATTTCGGCATCGCGGAGGAATACGAGGGCTCCTGCAACCTTCGCTACGATGACACCAACCCGGCGAAGGAGGAATCCGAATATGTCCGTTCCATCGAAGAGGATGTGAGTTGGCTGGGATTCAAATGGACGAACAAGCTTTTCGCGAGCGACTACTTCGACGCGATGTACGATTATGCGGTGGAGTTGATCGGCAAGGGGAAGGCGTATGTCGACGACCAGACCGCCGAGCAGATTCGGCTGTCGCGCGGGACGCTGAACAGCCCTGGCCGAGAGAGCCCGTATCGCAATCGATCAGCGGCGGAGAATGTCGACCTGCTGGGGCGCATGCGCAAGGGGGAATTTCCGGATGGGTCGAAAGTCCTGCGCGCCAAGATCGACATGGCCTCCCCGAACCTGAATCTGCGCGACCCGGTCATGTATCGGGTCCTGCATGAAACCCACCACAACACCGGCGACCAATGGTGCATTTATCCGATGTACGATTGGGCCCACGGATTCGAGGATTCGCTCGAAAAAATCACCCATTCGATTTGCACGCTGGAATTTGAAAATCATCGCCCGTTATACGATTGGTTCATCGATGCGATCAACGAAGGCCGAGCGAAAGACAAGAGGATCTGGCATCCGCGGCAGATCGAATTCGCGCGCTTGAATTTGAGCTACACGATGCTCAGCAAGCGCAAGCTGCTGCAACTGGTGCAGGAGAAGATCGTCAACGGGTGGGATGATCCGCGCATGCCGACGATCGGCGGATTCCGCCGTCGCGGCTACACGCCGGAGGCGATGCGGGCGTTCTGCAAACACATCGGGATCACCAAGACCAACAGCGTGGTGGAGATGTCGGTGCTGGAGAATTTTCTGCGCGATGAACTGAACAAGAAAGCCCCGCGCGTGATGGGGGTGCTGAAGCCGTTGAAGGTGGTCATCACGAATTACCCGATGACGATCACGGAAGAACTGGACGCGGTGAACAACCCTGAGGATGAGTCGGCGGGGACGCGAAAGGTTCCATTCTCAAGGGTGCTGTACATTGAGCAGGATGATTTCCGCGAAGTGCCGCCGCCGAAGTT
>JANXVV010000072.1 GCA_025351525.1 Humisphaera sp.
TTGAAGCAGGATCGATACTTCATGCTGGGGAGCGATCTGCACAACAGTCGTACACTGGAAGTGAGATTGAACGGTTTGAAGCGTGCGGTGGAATTGATCGGCGATGAAACGGTCGATCGACTTACAAAAGAAAATCCGCGTAAGATTCTGGACTCCACTCAACGGGTGTATTAAATCGTAGCATGGGCTACCAGCCCATGCTTTTAATTCGTAAACATGGGCTGGAAGCCCATGCCACATCAAATTCACAGTCGGCTCAGTTCTTCGTACAGCGCCGCTGCCGTGCGGGTTCCGGCATAAAACGCATCGAGATCGAATTTTTCGTTCGGCGAATGCACCCGGTCATCCGGCAAGCCAAAACCGATCAACAGCGTATCCAGTCCGAGTTCCTGCTTGATCAGCCCGAGGATCGGAATGCTTCCCCCTTCGCGCATGAAAACCGGTTTTTTCCCGAAACCGCGCTCGATGGCCTTCGCCGCCAGTTCCATCGCACGGCCGTCGATCGGAACCACCAGCCCCGGTGAACCGCCATGGCTTTGAAACTCGATCTGAACGCCCTTGGGGCAGCGATCGATCAACGCTTGCTTGAACGCCGTCTCGATCTTTTTCGGATCCTGGTTCGGCACCAACCGCATTGATACTTTGGCGGAAGCTTTGGAGGCGATCACCGTTTTGGCCCCGTGTCCCTGATACCCGCCGGTCAGCCCGTTGATGTCGCAGGTCGGACGCGCCCAACGGCGTTCGAGCGTCGTGTAACCGGTCTCGCCGTATAGTTCCGTCAGTTTTAATTCATTCTTAAATTCCGCTTCATCGAAGGGAAGGCGCGCAAATTCCTCTCGCTCACGCGGCGTGAGTTCGGCCACGTCATCGTAAAATCCGGGCAGATTTACGCGGCCATCGGGATCATGCAGCGTCGCCAGTAATTCGCAGAGGACATTAGCCGGGTTCGGCACAGCGCCACCGAACATACCGCTGTGCAAATCGTGGTCGGCGGCGGTGATGAAGACTTCCATGTAAACCAAGCCGCGCAAACCATAGGTGATCGCCGGCCATCCCCGCGCGAACTGATTGGTATCGCTGACGACCGCAATATCCGCCTTCAATTCCGCCTTGTGCGTCTTGATGAATTCATCGAGATGGATGCTGCCGATCTCCTCTTCCCCTTCGATCAGAAACGTGACGTTGATCGGCAAACCGCCCTGCTGCTGCCATGCCCGGATCGCCTCGACATGGCACCAGACCTGGCCTTTGTCATCGACCGCGCCGCGCGCATAAACCGCATCGACGCCCGCTTCATTTTTGCGAATCGTCGGCTCGAAAGCCGGCGTCTTCCACAGATCCAATGGCTCGGGAGGCTGAACATCGTAGTGGCCATAGATTAAAACCGTGGGCCTGCCCGGTCGATGCTCGTTCTTCGCCAGCACCACCGGATGGCCCCCGGTCGCGGCGATCTCCACTTTCAAGCCGCAACCTTCCAACTGTTTTCCCAGCCATTCCGCGCATCGGTGCATGTCCGACTTATGCTCGAGTTGCGTGCTGACACTTGGGATGCGAAGAAAATCGCAGAGGCTTTCAATGGATTGATCGCGGTGTGAATCGATCGCTTGAAGAACCCGGTCAATCATGGAATGCTCCTTTGATGTGTGAAGAGTGTAGGAATAAAATCGACCCGGACAATGGAATCGTCCGGGTCGAGGAAAATTATTGCTAAGCCCCAATCGGCTACAAAAGAAGTGGATTCAGGTGGAAGCGGGTTCGATCACCGCCGCGGCAATCTCTTCCTGGGCTTCCTGATTCATCCGGTACAAAGCATACAGCGATCCAAAACCGACGTAGAAATAACCGCCGGCGAAGACGCACAGGAATGGGATGCTGCCGCGACCAAACTCTTTGACGAGGCTGATGATGATGCAGGAGGACATGTAGACCCCGAAGGCGATCTCGATCATCGGCATCATCAGGCGCTTCAAGGTAAAGACGCTGGCGGCTTGAAACTTCGTGGTGCTTTTCCCGCCGGTATGACCGTATTTCGGTGTGCGGATAAACTCGCTGGGCTTGCGGCGGATGTGGCTCCAGATCGCCTCAAAAACCGCCTTGCAATTGTTCAAGCTGATCCCGACGCCCAAACCCATCAGCACCGGCAGATAAAGCAGCGTCTTCCAACCCGCCTTCCTGCCAAACAATTCGCGCTGCCCGAACACGAAGAAAGTGCTGGTGGAACAGGTTGCCAGTACAAACAAAGTCGCACTGAACACCCATCGGCTGATGCGATCGTTATGAAACGGAGAGAAAACATAAAAGAATGTTGGCCACATCAGTAGCGTGAGCAACACCATGAGAGGATAGACCATGGTATTGGTCAGATGAAAAAACGCTTCCGATTTGATCCGATACGAAAGATGCTTGCTGCGCAGCACTTTGGGCAGCAGCTTCATACAGGTTTGGAAACTGCCCTTCGTCCAACGATGCGCCTGTTGCTTAAAGGCGATCATTTCCGGCGGCAATTCGGCGGGCGCACAAAACTGGGGGAGGTAGACGAACTGCCAACCCTTCATCTGCGCGCGATAGCTGAGATCTAGATCTTCGGTGAGGGTGTCATGTTCCCAACCGCCGGCATCGTCAATGGTGGATCGCCGCCATACACCGGCGGTTCCGTTGAAGTGCATGAATCGACCGCTTCGATTACGCGCGGTGTGTTCGATGACAAAATGCCCGTCGAGGAAAATCGCCTGGCTTTTGGTGAGCAGGGACGCATCGCGATTGAGGTGATCCCAGCGCACCTGAACCATGCCGACTTTGTCATCCACGAAATAGTCGACCACGTTGCGGAGAATATCCGTCGGCGGGATGAAGTCGGCGTCGAAGATCGCGATGAACTCGCCGGTCGCCTGCTTCAAGCCCTCTTCAAGCGCGCCGGCTTTGTAACCGACGCGATTGGTGCGGTGAACGAAATGGATGTTGAAACCCTTGGCGGCCCACTCCTCGCAGACGGCCTTGGCCATGTCCGCCGACTGATCCGTGCTGTCATCGAGCACCTGAATTTCAAATTTATCGCGGGGGTAATCGATCAGGCAGGTGGCCTTGATA
>JANXVV010000091.1 GCA_025351525.1 Humisphaera sp.
CATTTCGGCGGCCTGTTCAATGTCGTGATCTGGAACAACGCCGGCAAAATCGCCAAACGTCTGGACCCGGTCGGTTTGACCTTCGGCGAACACGATGGGATCGATCCGAAGAGTTACACCAAGATCAAAAACACCCGGCCCAACGTGATGATGAAGGATGAGGCCACCGGCGAGTGGTCCGAGCAGCAGTTGGCCCCGTTGACGGATGATCAGATGGCCGTCGAGGTGAAGATGCTGGAGAACGAACTGGTGAAGGTGGATGGCAAGCCGTCGAAGAACACGACCGATTATGTGGCGGAGTTGCAGATCAAGGCCGATGGGAAGCCGCTGAAGTGGGAACTGGGTGGGATGCAACCGGGAAAAACCGAGGTGCATACGTACTGGGATTTCGCGGAGTGATGGATGGTTTTTCATATGGCCCGGCGTTTACACCGGTGAAGCGTAACCCGGCGTAAACGCCGGGCCATATGGAATGACAACGATTTCTCCCGCAGCGACTAGCTATACTCAACTCGTTTCGTTCAATTCACAAGGCAATCACAGGAGCCACTCCCATGCGGAAATTCAGTCGTCGGTCCTTCATCCAATCCGCCGCCGCCGGCGCGGCGGCGGTCACCCTCCCCTTCACCGCCCGTTCCTACGCCGACATCGTCGGATCGAATGAAGCGGTGCGAATCGGGACGGTCGGGTTTAACGGGCGCGGGGGTTCACACCTTTCCTCGGAGAAAAAGGAAAAAGGCTTCCGCATCTCCGGGCTGTGCGATGTCGACAGCAAGGTGCTGGAAGTCAGGGCGAACGAGTACCCCGGCGTCGAAACGTACACCGATATGCGCAAGCTGTTCGACAGCAAAAACATCGACGCGGTGTCTATCGCCACGCCGAATCACTGGCATGCCCTGGCGGCCATCTGGGCGATCCAGGCGGGCAAGGATGTGTACGTGGAGAAGCCCGTCTCCCACAATGTGAGCGAAGGGCGGCGAGTGGTGGAGTTCGCCCGCAAGCACGGCAAGATGGTGCAGGCCGGTACGCAAAGCCGTTCGTCGCGCTTGGGCATTGCCAAGGCCGTGGAATATGTGCAGGCCGGGAAGCTCGGCAAGATCAAGGTCGCCCGCGGGCTCTGTTACAAGCGCCGGGACACGATCGGCAAATCCACCGTGCCGTTGAAAATTCCCGCCGGCATCGATTTCGATCTCTGGTGCGGCCCGGCTGAACTGCTCCCGATCATGCGACGGAAGCTCCACTACGATTGGCACTGGGTCTGGAACACCGGCAACGGCGACCTCGGCAACCAAGGCATCCACGAGATGGACGTCGCCCGCTGGTTCCTCGGCGAACAGGAATTGTCGCCGAGCATCATCACCGTGGGTGGCCGGGTCGGCTACATCGACGATGGTGAAACCCCCAACACGATGATCGTCTATCACGCCTACGAAAAAGCCCCGCTGCTGTTTGAAGTGCGAGGATTGGCTGCCAAGTCGTACCCCCAAGGCGTCAAGGAACAGATGGATAGCTACAAGGGTGCGGGCGTCGGCATCGTGATCGAGTGCGAGGGCGGGCGCGTCACCGTCCCCAGCTACGGCAAGGCGATCGTTTACGACACCGCCGGCAAGGAAATTACCACTTTCAAAGATGTCGCCGGTGATTCGACCGAGGCACACTTCACCAACTTCCTGAAGGCGTGCCACAGCCGCAACCACGAGGATCTGCACGCCGACATTCTCGACGGCCACCTCAGTAGTGCGCTCTGCCACACTGCTAACATCTCCCATCGCCTCGGCCAACAGGCCGACCCGCAGACCATCGAAGCCGCGATCAAGAACAACCCGCTGTTCTCCGAGGCTTTCGACCGCTGCAAGCAGCATCTGATCGCCAACAAGGTGGACATCTCGAAAGAGAAGCTGACGCTGGGCATGCCGTTGAAGATGGACCCGAAGACCGAGACCTTTCCCGGCAACGATGCCGCCAACGCGATGCTGACCCGGAAATACCGGGCCCCGTATATCGTGCCGGATCAGGTGTCGTAACCAGGTCGGCTTAGCGAATTGTCACGACGAAGTTTTGGGGTCATCTGCCATTCAGGTGCCACAGGTCGCGGTACTCCGAGACCTGTGGTTTTCAGGCGATCCAAAAGCACAGGTCTGCTCCGAAAATGAACCTCGCGGATCGCGTACCGGCGTTGGATCTCGGTT
>JANXVV010000116.1 GCA_025351525.1 Humisphaera sp.
TTTTTTTTGGAGAATCAACATGGCGGAATTTCTTCGTATCGGTCGGCTGGTCATCAATCCGGACCACATCTGCGCGGTTGCCCGGTCGCAGGCGGGCGATGAGGTGGTCATTTTCATCACCGGTAAAGGGCCGCGCGATACCGGGCATTTCGTGGTCACCGGCGCGGATGCGGAAAAAGCCTGGACCTACCTCAATGGGAGCCAGACCACGATCATCAGTGAAAGTTAATTCAGGTCTTTTGAAAAATGGATGGCGTGGCCGTCTCGCGCGTGCTTTTTGGCGGAAGAAATGCATGGGCGAGACGCCCATGCCACCTTATTCAAAGCTTCCATTTCCGTAAAATTTAAAAGGGCTGTAAGGCGTCTCCGTCTTGTACGATGACGATCCCATGAGCAGCGCATTCATCCATGAAACGGACCTCTCGCTTCTGCGTAAATTTACGCAGGCGCGCGATCACGCGGCATTTGCGGAGATCATCCGCCGATATGCGGGCTTGGCAATCTCACTCCCCATTCATACCGGACTGCACCGCATATCGCAGAACTTCGTTGCTGTTTTTCAGATTGAGCTTTATTTTGATGTGATCCCGGTGGGTTTCGACCGTCTTCATGCTGACGTACAATTTTTCGGCGATTTCGCGGATGCTGTATCCTTGGCCGATCTCCCGAAAGACCTGCAGTTCCCGGTCGCTCAAGCGTCCGAGCGGGGTCACCGCGTTTTCCGAACGCTTGCCGCGCACCGATTTTAAAAGTCGGGCCGCCACGTTTTCGCTGACGTAAATTTCCCCGCCCAGCACCCGGCGAATGGCGTGCATCACTTTCGCGGGCGCTTCTTCTTTCGTGATATATCCGCCGGCACCGGCCCGAATCACGCGCTCGGCATAGAGGGCTTCATCGTGCATCGACAGCACCAGCGTCGCCAGTTCGGGGCGGCGGATCTTTAATTCCTTAATCAATTGAATGCCGTCCATGCCATTCATCGAAATATCGATGATGGCGAAATCCGGGTCGGTCGACTCGATCAGTTCCAATGCCGTCATCGCGTTATCCGCCTGGGCACAGACACAAAGATCCGCTTCTTCATTGATCAGTTGCGCAAGTCCCTGACGCACCATCGGGTGATTGTCGACGAGGATCACCCTTACTTTCCCGCAATCCGCGGCACCTGATGCGTGCTCGTTGTTTGGAAGGACGACCTCCGCAAGATTTGTAGATGCTTGATTCATGGAATCTCCTGTTTACCTGGCTCACCACAATTGCTGATCGTACTGACCTCACAAGCCACCACCACACCGCACTTTTCACCGCACGCGATGGTCAGTATGCCGCCGATCATTTTGGCGCGATAGCGCATGATGCGCATTCCCAATCCATGCGGGCTTCCCGCCACATCGGAAATGCCGACCCCTTCATCTTCGACGATCAGCTTGAGTTTCCCGCCGGTGGTATGCAGGGTGATGCGGATTCGCTTGGTATTGGCATGTTTGATCGCGTTGGTGACGGATTCCTGGGCGATCCGGTACAGATGGGTGGCGACGACATTGTCGGCGACCGGAACCGAAGCCTCGCACTCGAAAGTGCATTCGACTTTCGAATAAGATCCCACCCGCGTCGCCAGATCGTTCAGGGCGGCCATCAAACCGTTGGCGGAGGTTTCGACCGGATGCAAACCCCGCGCAAGCGCGCGGGTTTGACCGACCGCCTGCTGCACCAGTTCGGCGATGCGGCCGGCCTCGGCGGATTCCTCTGCGGTCGCCGCCGCACCACTGAGGGCCTTTGACGCCAATCGCTGTTGCAGCGATTTACTCAAAAAGGCGATCCCCGTCAGATGTTGGCCGAGACCATCGTGCAAATCCTGACCGATGCGACGGCGTTCGCGATCGCTGATCAGCAGCACTTCCTGCTCCAATCGCTTTCGCTCGGTGATATCCCGCTCGATCTCCGAAGACCCGACGATATTTCCCGCCGAATTTTTCACGGATGAGAGAGTCACCGAAATGTTGATCGGGGAGCCATTTTTCCGCACGCGAATGGCCTCGAACGTCTCGATCCGCTCACCCCGGCCGACTCCTTTCAGCTGCGCCACCACGGTCTGCCAATCCTGCGGCGGCACCAGCACGTTGCACCCGTGCCCCAGCATTTCCTGAGCCGAATATCCGTAGATTCGTTCCGCGCCGGAGTTCCAACTGACGATGGTGCCATCCAGTGATTTGCCGATGATGGCATCATCGGAAGACTCGACGATCAAAGCCAGGCGGGACAGCTCCGCCTCCGCCGCCTTTAAATCGGTGATGTCCTCGGCAATCCCCGTGACCCGCAGTGTTTTGCCGGCGGCGTCGCGAATCGGGGATGACCGGCTTCGCACCCACCGAATCTCCCCGCGACGATCCAGAATCCGATAGACCGCATCGTAGGATTCAGACGCCTGGCGGCGCATGCACTCAATCGCAATCGGCAAGTCGTCAGGCAAAACGGCGTCCAGAAACGATGCCGCCGAATCGTACATGCTCTGACACGAGCGCCCCCAAATCGACTCGTAGGCCGGGCTGATATAGAGAATCTTGCCGGTCGCGGAATCCTGAACCCAGACCACTTCCCCGATGTTGTCGGCCATCTCGCGGAAGCGCTCCTCGCTCTCGCGAAGCTTCAGATCGGCGCGGGTGCGCTCGGCGATCTGCTCGCGCAGCATCGCGTTGGTCTGCGCCAGTTCCGCCGTCCGCTGGATGACGCGCAGCTCGAGTTGCTCGTGCGCCTGCCGCAGCAATTCATCGGATCGGCGCAGCGCGTCTTCGGCCTGCTTTCGCTCGGTGATATTCAGAAAAGTCACGACGGTGCCGGTCCGCCCCGGATGAATCGGGCACGCCACCGGAACGGCGGTGAAAACGGCCCACACCATGGTTTGGTCGCGCCGCTTGACCCCGATCGTCACCGCTGCCTGCGGTAACCCGGTCGCCAGGCACCGGCTGGCCGGGTAGTCTTCCACCGGGCAAAGCGAGCCATCCTCGCGAAAAGTTTCACCCTCAAAATCGGGAATGGTGCGATGGGTGAGAGAGTCCATCGACATGCCGAGGAATTTCAAGCCTTCCGAATTGGCCCCCATGAAAAGACCGTCGCTGGCGATTTGAATCACACCGCCCGGCAGCGATTCGATGATATGGCGATGGAGCACTTCGCTGCGCGCGAGGGCGGCGGTCCGCTCGATCACCTTCGATTCGAGTTGTTCCTGCGAATGGATGAGGCTCAGCTCCGCCAATTTGCGGGCGGTGATGTCTTCGTGTGCCGCCAACAAAGCGGCGGGAAGGGCATGGGAAATCGGTAGGATTCGCAGAAGATACCAGCGAGATTCCCTGACGCATTTGCACGGATATTCCAGAATGAAGGCGTCCCGTTCGCCGTTGATTACCGAGCGGATTCCATCGGCAACGTCCCGTCCCTCCGCCGCGCCGTTCTCGGAAGCCGTCCCGCAAATTGAAATATAATTCGTTCCGACGCCATACCCCGGTAAGGTCATCCCAAAGCTCGATGCGAACTCCCGCCAGGCCCGATTGACCGCCAGAATCATCCCGTTCGCATCCAGCACGGCGATATGGGCGGGCAGGGCGTCCAATACCGCCATCGCTCCACTAGAAAGAGTGAGATTATGAAGTAATGGTTCGTCGACCGAGATTAAATCGGGAGTCGATGAAGTGGATTGCCCGCGTTGTACGATCATGGTGGGCCCTCGTGGCCGCGCGAAGGTGACCGCGTCGTTGCGGATTCACGTTGGGTTTGAATATACACAATATTGCGCTAAGAGTCACGGGGTGGGAACTGGAATTGTCGAATTGCGATTGCGGCACACAAGCAATCACTCGATGATATTGCGTGCGAATAACTTGGCGCACTCCAGTGCATCCCCGAGCTTTGACGGGTCTTTTCCGCCCGCTTGAGCCATCTGCGGTCGACCACCGCCGCCTCCACCGGCCACCTTCGCGGTCTCGCGAATCCAGTCGCCCGCTTTCAAACCTTTGGCGATCAGGTCATCGCTGACCATCGCGACAAAGCTCACTTTGCCATCGCTTGCGCTGCCCAACAGCACCCCGTGACTCGGCGATTTCATTTTCAGCGAACCGACGGCGGCATGCAGTTGGTCGTCGCTCGCGCCGGGAATTTCACCGACCACTATTTTTCCCCCACCCAACACAGGCGCATTTTCAAGCAGTTCTGCGGCGATGGCGATCGCTTGCCCATTGGACCCGGAGCCTTGAGATTTGTTTGCCTTCTCGAACGTTTTGAAGCGGGCCTGAAGCTCGGCAATGGCTGCCTGACCCCGCCGTTTGGCGCGAAGAGGGAGGGAACCAGTGACTGATTTTTGCAGGGTCGCGATATGCAATGGAAGATCGGCATCGACCGATTCCTTCGCGGTGCCGATGTGCCCATCCAGCACACGGGCCGCGTCCACTGCGACTTTCGCGGCGTCACCGGTCAGGGCGACAATACGGCGAATCCCCTTGCTGACCGACTCCTCCGCCGTGATCGCGAAGACGGCAGCCTCATCACTATTCGCCAGATGCGTGCCGCCACAAAACTCGATGCTGAATTTCCGCCATTCCGGATTTTCCGGGTTCGCCAGCAAGTCCGCCACCGGCACACCGACGGAGACGATGCGAACCAACGGCGGGTATTTTTCACCGAACACCGCCCGCAAACCGTGGATCTTCAACGCCTGTTCCTGAGGAGCCGTCTCGGCAAACACCGGCAACTTTTCGGTGATCCCCGCGTTTACCAGCGTTTCAACCTCGGCCAATTCATCTTCGGTCAGCGACTTATTATGCGAGAAATCGAAGCGCAGTTTTTCAGGATCGACGAGAGAACCTTTTTGCTGCACCCCATCGCCGAGCGTTTCCCGGAGGGCCCAGTTGGCGAGGTGGGTCGTCGTGTGATTTTTCTGGGTAAGATGGCGACCCGTGGAAACGGTGGCGGTGACGGTGTCGCGAACGTGAAGCTGTCCGCTGACGATCTTACCGACGTGCATCACGAAGCCACCAATGGCTCGCGTCGAGTCCACTTTAAAAATCGCGGCGGCGGTTTGCAGTGTACCGACATCGCCGACCTGCCCGCCCATTTCGGCATAGAAATTCGTGCGATCGAGGAGAATCGCGAGTTCTTCGTCTTCGCAGACATCCGCCGGGGCAAGACCGAGATCGTCACCATTCCAGATCGCCATGATCCGAGCCTCAATCGGCTGCCCCGCATACTTCGGTTGGTCGTCCGTCGGTTTTACACCGGCTTGCGCGAGTTGCGAAAGAGCATCCGGGGTGAGATCGCTGAGCCTGGCCTCTCCCTCTTTACCACCCGCGCGGGCCAACTCCTTCGCCTGCTCCATCAACTTTTCGTAACCGGCAATGTCGACAGTCATGCCGCGCTCTTCGGCCATGATGCGGGTGAGGTCGATCGGGAAGCCGTAGGTGTCGTGGAGTTTGAAGGCATCCGACGCAGTAATTTTGTCTGTTTTCGCCGCCTCTTCGAAAAGCTGTATCCCTCGATCCAACGTCCTCCCAAACGACACTTCCTCATCCTTCACCAACTCAATCACTCGCCCAGGATTCTTCCTTAACTCCGGAAACACATTCCCCATCGACTCCACAATCACCGGCACAAGCGTATGCACGAACGGCTCATTTAAACCCAAATGCTGCCTCCCAAACCGCACCGCCCGCCGCAGGATTCGGCGCAGCACATACCCGCGGCCTTCATTGCTCGGCACCGCCCCATCCGTCAGTGCGAACGTCAGACACCGCGCATGGTCGGCCACCACACGGAACGCAATATCATGCCGTAACTGAGCATTGGCCGCCTCGGCCACCGGATCGGCGGCGTTGGTCTTCGGGAACAGACCGGTGTATTTCAAATTTGAAATCTGCGCAATCTTCTCAAACAACGGCGTCCATAGATCCGTGCCGAAATT
>JANXVV010000171.1 GCA_025351525.1 Humisphaera sp.
GCCGCCTGACGTGTGGTTAACGCTGACATCGCTTCCTCCTTGAAGCAAAAACGCCCCAGTTTCATCGACCACAACCTATTGTACCATGTCTGCTTTGCAGAAGGTGTCACGCACCCCCTGTGGCACCCCGCGCGTTTGACAGCCTGGAGGTGATTGAATGCCGGTTTCTAACATACACCGTTCCCTTTTCTTCATCTCCTCCGTACCCTGCTCCAAATGCAAATCAGAAAACTCAACGATTCAGACGTGTCCGTGACCCCGGTGATTTTCGGCGCCTGGGCCATCGGCGGTTGGATGTGGGGCGGGACGGAGGAGCAAGATGCGATTGCCGCCATCCACTCCAGCATGGATCACGGGGTGAACACGATCGACACGGCCCCGATCTATGGGATGGGTCTGAGCGAGGAATTGGTTGGCAAAGCCATCGCGGGGCGGCGAGACAAAGTGATTCTCGCCACCAAATGCGGCATGCGGTGGAATGGTACGGAAGGGTCCGAACCCTGGCCGCAGAAGGACAATGAGGGGAACGATGTCATCATCTACAAAAATGCGAAACCGGACAGCATCGCGTATGAATGCGAGCAGAGTTTGAAGCGGCTGAAGGTGGACATGATCGACCTGTACCAGATCCACTGGCCGGACACTTCGACGGCGGTTGAAGATTCGATGGCGGCGATGGTCAAGCTGAAAGAGCAGGGAAAAATCCGGGCGATCGGCGTGAGCAACTACGATGTGGCATGGATGACCGGGGCGCTCGCCGTCGCTCCGGTGGCGTGCCTACAACCGCCCTACAGCCTGATTCAACGGAAGATCGAAGCGGAGATCTTACCATTTTGCCGTCGGAAGAATCTCGGCGTGATCGTCTATTCACCACTCGAGCGCGGGCTGTTGGCGGGCGCGGTCCCACCGGATCGGAAGTTCGCGGAAGGGGATCATCGGGCCACGCACAAATTCTTCTCCGTCGAGAATCGCAGGCGCGTGCTAACGGCATTGGAAAAAGTCAAACCGATCGCCGATCGCCACAAGGTGAGTCTCGCGCAGGTGGCGATCAACTGGACCGCAAATGAACCCGGCATCACCGCGGCAATCGTGGGCGCGCGAAATGCGGAACAGGCGAAGCACAATGCCGAGGCGATGAATTTTACATTGACCGCCGTTGAACGCGCCGAGATACGCGCGGCTTTTGATGAGCCTTCACGGGTGATGACCGCACCGGCGGCGGCGAAATAAAATGCGCCCTGAGAATTGGTGCCACGGTCCGCGCCAAGGAGTTTACATGTCGCCGAAAATCCCCCTGCTTGCCTTGCTCCTCCTTCTCCTCCCTTCGACAAATGCTTTGGCTGTCGACGCTCCCACACCGCGCGCCCTGCCGGCCGCGCCGGAAGGGGTTGTCATCGAGCAAAACGTCTCGTATCTCGCGCCGGATCGGCTGGAAAAACTGGACCTGTATTACCCCGCCAACCGCCCGAAAAAAGCACTTTTTCCCGCCGTCGTCATCATTCACGGTGGGGGCTGGAGCGGGGGAGAGAAAAGTGCCGGACGTGAGTTCAACATCGGCACGACTCTAGCCAAGGCGGGCTATGTCTGTGCGAGCGTCGAATACATGAAGGAAAAGGGCAGGCGATGGCCGACCAATTTGTTCGACTGTAAAAATGCCGTGCGATTCTTACGCAGCAAGGCGGAACAATATCAGGTGGATGTCGATCACATCGGCGTCATCGGAGGTTCAGCGGGCGGGCATCTTTCGCTCATGGTCGCCTACACCTCTGCCATTAAAGAACTCGAGCCGGAATCGCCCTATCCCGGTGTTTCCGACCGGGTACAGGCGTGCGTCGATCTGTACGGCGTCAGCGATTTACCGACTCGCCAAACGGTCGACAAGCAGGGCAACCCCACCGGTCCGGCGACTGGCGACGCCGGGCTTTTGACCGAGTCACGCGAGGCAAATCCGGCATTGTGGAAGCTCGCCTCACCGGTGACTCACATCTCTCAAAATTCTCCGCCCACGCTGATTCTGCACGGCTTGATCGATTCCACCGTGGACCGCGATCAGTCGAAAGAGCTGGATCGAAAGCTGACGGAAGCGGGCGTCGAACATCAGCTGATCTTGATTCCCGGCGTAGGTCACACATTCGATCTGCAGACTTGGAACCGCAAGCCCCTCCCGCAGGATTTGAGGCCGGTGGTTGTTGGGTTCTTCGACAAGCATTTGAAGGGGCCGTCGCATTGATGGAATGAGCCGCATCACGGCGAAAATGGGCTTGTTGTCACGGGCCTTATTGGACGGGCCGGGATGGGCGGGGTCGGGGTATCTTCCACGGGCGGTTTTTTTCCGGTCCACAAATCCGGCGTCTCCATCAGCCGCGAAGACGTGTGCGTCGTCAGGCTGTCCGGGTCGTAGAGCGGATCGGGGGATTTGGTTTCGAGCATGACGCTGAGCGTGTACAGGCCAATGCCCAGCAGCGCGACGATCGTGAGAAACGTGCCGGCGGTTTGAGGGGAGATGCCATCTTCGGGTTCGAGCATAGTCACCTCTTTCAAATAGCCCCGCGTTTACGCGGGTCGATTCTTTTCCGACCGGATCGCGTTACCGGCGCAAACGCCGGGCCATATGGACACCGATCACTTCGCTTTCTCCCACGGTATATCGGCCAACCCGGCGTTCCGGTTCACCCAGCGGGCCTGCACGAAAAGCCAATCGCTCAGTCGATTCAAATATGTCAACAGCATCGCCTGCACCGGGCGATCCAGCGAGAAATCCACCAGCAATCGCTCGGCCCGACGGCAGACCGTGCGGGCCACATGCAATCGCGCGGCGGCCTCCGAACCACCGGGCAGAATGAATTGTCGTAACGGTTCCAAATCGCATTCAGCCGTGTCAATCTCCATTTCCAGGCGCGAAATAACCGAATCATCAAGTGCCGGCAACGTGGACGCCTTGCCCACTTCGGGGGTGGCGAGATGGGCACCTATCACAAACAGCTCATTCTGAATGTCCTGCAATTTCCGTTGCAACTCGATCGGCGCGGCCAACATCGCAAGGCCCATAAACGCATTGAGTTCATCGACGGTGCCATAGCATTCCAGGCGGGCATCGCACTTGCGGACGCGATCGCCGCCGAATAGTCCGGTGGTGCCATCGTCGCCCGTGCGGGTGTAAATCTTCATCGGCGGATGATTGTCAAAGCGGCGCGCAGAATCAAGCGTGGCGTTCCGCGCCTGACGTTTAGCGCCGTCCCGGAGGGACGGGATTTTTCGCTTGTGATTTCCGCGCCTTCCTTATAATCCGCCGGAATGACAGCACGATTGATCGATGGAGCAGCTCTGGCGGCCCAGGCACGCCTGGGGGTGCAGGAGCGGGTGACGCAATTGGCGCGGGTTGGCCGCGCGGTGCAATTGACGGCGATCCTGGTCGGTTCGACCCCGGCGGCGGAGGTGTATGCGGAAAACCAGTCCCGCACCAGCCACGCCGTTGGCATCGATTATCACCTCATCAAACTACCGGCCACCGCAACCATGGATGACGTTCGCGCGGCCATCGAAAATCTGAATGACGATCCCGCCGTCACCGGCATCATGCTGCACCTGCCGCTGCCAAAGCAATTGGACGCCACGGTGTTGCAGCACGCGATTAATCCGGTGAAAGATGTCGAAGGCGTCTCCCCCGCGAACATCGGTTACGTCGTCTATGGCCATACCCTCATCGCCCCCTGCACGGCGTTGGCGGTGATCGAATTAATCAAATCCACCGGCGTCAATCTGTGCGGCCTCGAAGCGGTCGTCGTCGGCGCCAGCGAAATCGCCGGCAAACCGATCTCACTGCTGCTGACCGAGCAGAAGGCCACCGTCACCCTCTGCCATATCGAAACGAAACATCTCATCGAACACACGCGGCGAGCGGAAGTGCTGGTGGTGGCCGTCGGCAAAGCGGGCCTGATCGGCGCGGATCATGTGAAGGAAGGGGCGATCGTCATCGACGTCGGCATCAACCGCATCACCCTACCGGACGGTACGAAAAAAACCGTCGGCGATGTGCAGTTTGAGGCGGTCAGCGAGAAAGCCGCCTATATCACACCCGTCCCCGGCGGAGTGGGGCCGATGACGGTGGCGATGCTCCTGAAAAACACCCTTCGCAGCGCCGAGCTATTACTTCAACAGAATGACACAAATACCCCTACATAGCCCCCGGCACGCCGGGGGAAACCCCAATCGTTCCGAAAATCGCATTGACTGATCGGTCGATTTACATCGCGCCGCTACAGATCCCCATGGAACAAGTTCCATGGGCTTTCTAATGTGATCACATTTTCAATCGATCAGTAGCCTGAAACCGAGCATCACGGATACATCCGAATCTCCCGCAATACCTCTGCCTGCGCCCCCCGCCCCGCCGCCACGAACGGCACCTTCGCTCCCGCATAGTTCCTCAAATCAAACGGGAAAATCTCCCCGCCGTTCAAATCCGTAATCAATCCCCCCGCTTCCAGCACCAGGGCCGCCGGTGCCGCGATATCCCATAGTTTCCCGTTGATGGTGACTGCTCCGTGAGCAATCCCCGCCGCCACCTGCGTGGCTTCCAGCGCGGCCGATCCGATCATCCGCAGCTTCCAGCTCGTCTGCCCCAGCCAGCGAACCGCATAGCCCGGGCAGCGGCCGGCGGCATCAATGCAGTTGCTCGTCATCATCATGATCGATGCATCGCTCAACGGCGTGGTCAGCGCGTGCAACCTTCGATTGCCGACCCAACACCCCTCGCCCCGCGCGGCGTAATACATCAGATCGCGCGTGACATCGTACACGATGCCCAGCACTGGATGGCCCGCATCCAGCAGGCCGATGCAGACGGCGAAGTTGGGGAATCCACCGATGAAATTGTTGGTGCCGTCGATCGGGTCGATCACCCAAACCCTCGACCCGCGCACGGCCTGCTCGTTCGTGATGGCCGTCCCCAAATCGTTTTCCTCACCGATCACGCCATCATCGGCAAATCGACGGCGGAGGCTGGCAACGATAAATCTCTGCGCGGCGCGGTCCGCCTCAGTGACTGCTTCATCGGTGGTGGCGGCGTGGGTTTTGGTCAGCCGATCCACCTTGCCGAAATGCTCCAGCACGATCTTCCCCGCGCCCCGAGCCACTTCGATCGCGTACTGCAAATCTTGATTCAAACTCATGCGGGACAATCTATCGTTTTCACCAGGATTGGTATACTCCCGATATGCGCGATGCCGAGCTTCCCCTGCGATATACGACACCCCCCGAGTGGGCCGTTGCCGTTTTGACTGAGCCGCTGGCGCTGTTGAACGATCACGCCCATCTTGAGAAAAAGGCGGCGAGCAACGCGCTGGAGTTGTTGAATCGATGGCCGGAACCCTGCCCGCCGGAAAACTGGGTGACTTCGATGACTGCTGTCGCCCGGGATGAAGTGGAGCATCTTTCGGTGGTGACCCGGCTGCTGGCGCGACGCGGAGGAAAGCTCAGTCGTCAGCACGCCAACCCCTATGCGAGCGGCTTGCATCAACTCGTTCGCAAAGGTCTTGGGCCGGGTGAACTGATCGATCGGCTGATGATTTCCGCGCTGATCGAAGCGCGCTCCTGCGAACGTTTTCAACTTCTCGCCACCGCCTGCCAAGATGCGGAGATGGCCAAGTTGTACAAAGGTTTGTGGGCCAGTGAGCACGGGCATTATCTGTCGTTTTTGCGGTTGGCAGAGGAGATTCAACCGCCGGAGGTGGTGGCGAAGCGGTGGGATGAGATGCTAAACGATGAGGCCAAGTTGATTCAGCAGCAGGCTCCGGGGCCGCGAATGCACAGCGGATTGTGATACGCATTCGCCTCGGAACCTGCACTATTCCGGTTAGCCGCGACGCGCAGCGGAGCGCGTTTTTTTAGACAAAAGCGCGCTCCGCTGCGCGTCGCGGCTAACCGG
>JANXVV010000206.1 GCA_025351525.1 Humisphaera sp.
AAGACTTTCAAGTTCCGCCTTACTGATCAGCACACAATCGCAGGCCCCGCCATTCCGCACGATTTCCACGCGGCCTTTTTCGCAGGCGATCTTCTCGTAGATCGAAAGCAGTTGTCCCTGAACGTGATCCAGATCCAACGACTGAAATGAAGTTTCTCCCATCATGCTGCACGACTCCGGAGCGAGGCTCCCATTAAAAGATGCTATTCAAAACCGGCATTGCCGCCGACATGGACAAAGCGTCAACGTGATATTCAGAAAGGCTGACGAGAATGTATATGTCTGAACCGGTGATAAAGTTCGCTTGGTGAGTGTGGATTTTTTGGGACGTGCATGATGCAATCGATTCGACGGTGGGGGCGATATTCGACTCAGGGATTGGAATGATTGCCGCTTGCGGCTTAGCCGTGTCCAGTCCTCCAAGGGCTGGACGGCTAAGCCGCAAGCGGCACAAACCCATACTGAGTCAAACAACGATCTAAATAAAAACTCCCTCATTTTCATCCGCTCGACACTTCAAAAGCACCCACAATCCCGCTAACCTCATTCACGTATTCATGGATTGAAAATGTTGACTCGCGATCCATGAAAACGCCTGAGGATGCAGACCTAAACGAAGTGAGGACCGATGCCGTCTATTGATATGCCGCTGGAGCAGATGAGGCAGTATAAACCCCCGCTGTATCGGGAGGCGGATTTCCAGGCGTTTTGGGAATCGACCGTTGCCGAGGCGAAGGCGCAGCCGTTGAACGCGGAACTGGTGCCGTACCATTTGCGGGTACGCGGGCTGCAATGTTACGCGGTTCGGTTTGAAGGATTTCGCGGCGGGCGGATCGCCGGCTGGTATGTCCGCCCGCAGGCGGATGGCCGGTTTCCCGGCGTGTGCATGTATCACGGGTACGGCGTTCGCGGGCCGCGTCCGCTGGACATGATCCACTATGCCTCACAGGGAATCTGCGTGTTGAGCATGGATTGCCGTGGACAGAACGGGCAATCGCAGGATCTTTCCGTCTCGCCCGAAGGCCATGCCCGGGGTTGGATGACGCAGGGAATCCGCGATCCGGAATTGTACTATTATCGCCATGTGTACGCGGATGCCCTGCGCGCACTGGAGTTGCTCGCCCATCGGGAGGAAGTGGATGAGAATCGACTTGCGGTGACCGGCGCGAGTCAGGGCGGCGGGATTTCCCTGGCGGTAGCGGCATTGTCCGATCGACCTAAACTCGCGCTGCCTGACATGCCGTTCCTGTGCGATTTCAAGCGATCGATCGAGATCGCCCAAGCGGGGCCCTATCCGGAGATTCCATCGTTCCTGAAGCACTTCCCGCATCTGCACGATGACGCGATTCGCACGCTCAGCTATTTTGACTGCCTCAATCTCGCTCCGTGGATTAAGAGCCGTACGATCGTCAGCAACTGTTTATGGGATGACGTCTGCCCACCGAGCACGATCTACGGCGTGTACAGCCACATCGGCGCGGAAAAGCAGATGGAGGTTTATCCCTTTCACGGGCATGAGGTGCCTTACGATCACGCCGAGACGAAATTCAAGGCGATCGTGGAAGTGCTGAAACCCTGATTAAGCCTGATTACTTCAACGCCGTCTCCGGCCCCTGCACGTGAATCGCCACTTCTGCGGAACGTCCCTCCCCATTGACGGCGCGAATGCGGTGCGGTCCGGGGGTGGGCGCCCACCACGTTCGACGTTCGCCAGGAAGGGGCGAATCATCGACGAACCACCAGATGCCGCCGGTATCGTTCGAGGCTTCCAGCAGCACTTGCTGCTGCTCGGCGGACAGATCGGGGTTCAGAATGATCTGCTGATTTCGTTGCGGTGAAATCAGGATGAGGGATGAGGCACTTTTAGCCGCCATCACTTTGACGGCCGTGGGTCGCACGGCCGCTAACTGTGGTGTGGCCACGACCGGCCATCCCGCGCCGCCGGTGTCGAGGCTGGCGATCAATCGCAATGCGAGCGGGGCCGCCGCCTCCTGACCGACCAATGACGCCGCCCCTTCCCCGCCCGGGTTCCCGAGCCACACCACTACGGTGCGGCGAGGCGTGACCGCCGCGCACCATGCATCGCGATGACCACTGCT
>JANXVV010000225.1 GCA_025351525.1 Humisphaera sp.
TGTACCGGGCCTTGTCCGCCAAGGGCAATCCGCGATATTCAACGCTTGCCGGGGTGATGAAGGCCATGGGCTTAAAACTGACGGTCGAAGCGGCGTAAACCGCACATCTGTGGAGGAAAGTCTCAATTTGGGCGTTCGGAACAGGTCTACCCCAACTTCTTCAAAAACCCCTCAATCCGATCCAACCCCTTGTCAATCTGCCCCATCCCCGTCGCAAAACTCAATCGCACGTGCGTTTCAAATCCGCTGTCATTTCCCGGCACCACCGCGACGTGACTTTGTTCCAGCAACGTCGCGGCGAAGCTGACGGCATCGGTGATTTTGATCCCCTCGGCGGATTTTCCGAAGTACGCGCTGACATTCGGAAAGCAGTAAAATGCACCCTGTGGCCGCACGCAGTACACGTTCGGCAGAGCGGACAATCGCTCCCACATGTGCCGACCGCGTTTTTCAAACTCGACGCGCATCGATTCGATGCTCTGCGCCCCGCGCGGGTCGGTCAGCGCGATCGCCGCCGGCATCTGCACGAAGCTGGTGATATGGCTGGTCATCTGACTTTGCAGCTTGTTGATCGCGTCGATGATCGCTTTCGGCCCTCCGACGTAGCCCACCCGCCAACCGGTCATTGCGAAACTTTTGCTATGGCAATTGAACGTCAGCGTTTGCTCCGGCAACTGCGGGTGCAGCGTGGCGAAGCTGACGAATTGGAGGCCGTCGTATACGAGTTTTTCGTATATCTCATCGGAGAAGACCACAATGCTCGGATGCTTCACGACGACATCCGCCAGTGCCTTCAATTCAGCCGGGGTGTACGCATGGCCGGCGGGATTGCCCGGGGAATTGAGAACCACCACCTTCGTCTTCGGCGTGATGGCCGTCGCCAGTTGGTCGGGTGTGATTTTGAAACCGTTGCTCTCCTCGCCGCGCACGATCTTGTTCACACCGCCCGCCAGTTTGACCTGCTCCGGGTAGCTCACCCAATAAGGGGAAGGGATGATGACTTCATCGCCGGGGTTGAGCAGGGCCATGAACGCCATGTACAGACAGTGCTTGCCGCCGGTTCCGGTGGTGATCTGATCGGGCCTGTAGGGCAATCCGTTTTCGCGGTTGAACTTTTCCGCGATCGCCACTTTCAACTCGGGGAAACAAGGGGTTGGCGTGTATTTGGTCTGCCCCTTATCGAGAGCGGCCTTGGCGGCATCCTTGATGAATGCAGGTGTGTCGAAATCCGGTTCACCCGCGCCGAAACCGACGACGTCGATCCCGGCTTTCTTCATCGCGTTGGCCTTGGCGCTGACGGCCAGTGTGATCGAATCGGCGACAACCTTGACGCGCTCGGCGAGGGAAATCATGGACGCTCCTTGGAACCCCGGCGGTTTCCAACCACCGGGCCGAAGACGGTAGCGAAGCGGGCTATCGATTTCAAGCGCTCCATGCATTGTTTAGCGGCCTCGCAAGCGAGACGGCTAAATAATCGGGCGAACACAAAAGAAGGTTTAAATCCCTCATCGAGCGGATACAGTGATTCGATGCAGCAGGACATCGAGCGCATCCTCATCTCGCGCGAACGCATCGCCCTTCGCGTACACGAACTGGCCGAGCAGATCATGGCGGATCATTCCGGCTCGACCGGTGAGATCACGCTCGTTCCCATCCTCACCGGCGCGATCGTGTTCTGTGCCGATTTAATGCGGCAGCTCAGCCTGCGCATGAGAATCGGGCTTCTGACGGTCAGCAGTTATCCGGGGGCAAGTCTCCGAACCCAGGGATCGAACCTGCTCAGCCAGCAACTCGGCGATCTTCGCGGCAGGCATGTGCTGCTGATCGACGACATCCTCGACAGCGGCGGCACACTCAAACTGGTCGTGCCGGTGCTTCAATCGATGGCACCCGCCAGCGTCAAGACCTGCGTGCTGGTTCGCAAGGATCGCGCGGTGGCCCGAGAGGTTCACGTCGACTATCTGGGGTTCGAGATCCCCGATGAATTTATCGTCGGCTACGGGCTGGACTATGACAACTATTACCGTAATCTGCCGGACATCGTGACCCTGCGGAAAAGTGCGCTGGAGCCGCGTTGACCGTGAAACAGCACAATGAATTGGATAGATCGCCGATGCGTCGTGAGATTGTAAAACCGCCTGTGGAACCGAGTGACGCCACGCGATTTGTTCGCGCTCGCGAACTGTATGAGTGTCGTCCGGGGGATGTGGTGCCGTCGACACTGCATCCTTCAGAGTCCGCCGCAATGGCGATGACGCGCTCTTCACCGCTGGCAACGCTGTTGGCCGGTCATGTGTTGAGGGATGGGGAAACGGTTTTGCTGGTTTTGAAGCCGTCGCTGTGGTTCATCGTCTTTCAGTCGATTACCTTCGCGGCGGCGGTCATTCTCCTCGCCTTGTCAGCCCGTGTTTTAGGGGATCGCGTGATATCGATGCATCGCGTCGTCTACCTTGAAGCCGCGATCTTTGTGATTGCCGGGCGGGTGATGTGGGCGGTGTTGCAGTGGATGGGCCGACTCTACGTGCTGACCGATCAGCGGGTGATTCGTTTGACGGGTGTTTTTTCCGTCGATCTTCACGACTGCCCGCTGCGAAAAATTTCCCGGACGCAAATTGTCGTCGGGGCGAAAGACCGACTCTGCCGGGTGGGGTCGATCGAGATTATTCCGAAAGATGATGCCGAAAATATGGCACTTGGCACGTGGCAAACCATCGGGCAGCCGATTGAAGTGAACGAACAGATCGCCGCGGCATTGCGGCGGGCGCAAAACGGGGGTTGAGAAATTTCACGGCTGGTGTTCCACCGCTTGACCGGCAATCCACGTCCTCAGCGGTGTTTTCCCACTCTCTAAGATCTCTCTCAACGGCGTCTCCGACTCCACGCCAAACCCCACAAAATCCGCACATTTCCCAGGCGCGATGCTGCCGATGGATTGCTCCCCGTCGATCGCCTTCGCGCCGCGAATCGTCACCATTTCCCAAATGGATTCGACGGGAAAATCGGGTGCGATCTCGTGAATGAGCCGGGCGTCATCGACCAGATTTAAGTCCGGTGAACTGGCGCAGCTGTCGGTCCCGAGCGCGACATTCACGCCGCGCGCGAGCATGTCACGCCAACGGTGGGGCGGATGGCCGAAGTACCGATGCGTACGCGGGCAATAAACCACGCCGGCACGGCCGGCGGCAAGAATGCTCATTTCCTCGTCATCACAGTAGTTCACATGGGCCAGCAGCGCCGGCAATTCCAGCCATCCGACGCTTTGGGCAAAGCGAATCGGCCCGCCGGTAAATGTGGGAACCCGTTCATCCCATTGCCCGATGGCTTTCCAAAGTTCGCGAAACGGGCCGGTGTGATGAGAAAGGAACTCGGCTTCCTCGACCGCTTCCGCTAAATGGGTGGCCAGCGGAAAATGGTTTTCCATACCCGCCGTTCGGCAGGCGGCGAAACCAAAGGGCTCGACGGTGTAAGGCGCGTGCGGACTAATGCCAATCCGAAGCCAATCGCTTGCAAACGTCGCGTCAGCGGCGACGGCCAAACGCTCGGTGAAAAGATTTCGGCGTTGGGCCATCGCCTGTATCTCACCGTAGCTGGTGACGCGAAGCCGGCCATCGCGCAACAGGGGGCGGGTGATCGAAGCCTGGCGGGTGATATCCCCCACGCTCGTGATTCCAAATCGCAGGCATTGCTCCACACCTATTCGGACGGCCTGTGTCACGGTCGATTCAATCTGCGATCCCGGTTGTGAATTGCGCTGTACGAGTTGCAGCAGCCATGCGGCAAAACCACCCGCGGGCGGTTTGCCGCACCGGCAATCGCTCAATTCCAAATGCACATGTGCGTTCACGAGACCCGGCAGAAGAACCACGTTGCCCAGGTCTTCGCGAATGGCGTGGGGATACTTTTGACGGAGATGTTGGGCCGAACCGACGGCGAGAATCGTACCGCTGTGAAAAACCACCGCCGCGTCGCGAATGGGCGGCGCATCCATCGGAGCAATCCAGGCGGCTTCCAGCAAATGGGGAAATTCCGGTGGTTTCACACCGCCCGATCTTCCTTCATTTCGTCCGACAGTAAAGCGGCTGCCTGGCGGGTATGTTCGAGTCGACGGCGGGCGATTTGGCGGACGGGTTCAAAGTGGAATCCCTCCTTAAGGCGGGCACCCCAGTAGCCGTACGATTCGCGCTTTTCAAGACCATCGCCCACTTGGGCGACGCCGCCCCCGGCGCGCGACAGGTGAATCGTTTGAAGGAGCAATCCGGTGACGCCAAAATCATCGAGATTCACCACATCCGCCAACAGTTTGGCTTCATCCAGATTCGGCTTCCGTTGCGGCAGCTCATGGAGCAACTGCGTGGTGCGATCGAGCAGGGCACCGTCGATATGATCCGCGAAACCGGCCACCAGCATTTCGGCGGCCTGCTCGGCGCGCTCCTTCAGATTGCTGCGGCCCAGTTTTCCCGTGGGCAACAATTTTTGATGTCGCAACGGAAGTTGCAATGCGTAACAGGCGATTTCCAACGGTGCGAGATCGACTTCCCCGGAAAGAATTTTCAGGCGGATCAAGGCGTGGATGCGCCCGCACAGGCGCAGGGCATCATCGACGAGGCGGGGGCCGTGCGTCTCGTGCCCGTCGACTTTCATCAACGCTTTTTCCAGGAGTTGTTTGACTTTGGCGTCCAATTTCACTCCACAGCATTCGCTCGCTTACGCGAGTCAAATCGATCATCACGCCGAAAAAATGAAATTGAGTGGAGGAGACTGCACCTGCCGAACGCTCGTTGAAATCATCGAGCATTCAACGTGTAACTCGCGCGCAGCACCCCGTGCTTTTGAAACGGGGAATCCGTGAACATCAAAAAGTGCAACCCTTGCAAATCCGACCGCGCGAATCGACTCGATCCCCGCAGCCAACACCCAACTTTCATTTACACCCAGCGACGATAGTATCGTGAGTTACCTTGCAAATGGAAAGAGGCGAATTTCTGCCCGATGCGTTTTTTCCGATCGTCGGCTACCCTGCGCAGCGCCTGTTTTGCAGCGGACCGTCGATTGTTTTTGCAGTCCTGGGAGTTATTTCATGCGTGTTGCAATCGTATGCACCTTGTTGTTGACCGCTTTGGCGTCTCATCGCGTTTGGGGTGAGGAAGACGCGGCGGCGAACCGCGAAGAATTTTTATCGAATGTCGTTCAATTGACGAGCGGATTCGAAAAAGCGGGTGAAGCGTACTTTTCGCCGGATATGAAATGGATCATTTTTCAGGCGACTCCGAAGGGGCAATCGCAGTATCAGATGTTCGTGGCGAGGTTGAAGCGCGCGCAAGGGGAGATCGTAGGGATTGAGACGCCGACGCAGATCAACCCGGAGCCTTCGAGGAATACCTGCGGGTATTTTTCACCCGATGGGAAGTCGCTGATGTTCGCCTCGACCGCCGGCAAGGAAAAGCCGGATGAGCCGACGAGCGGTTATCAGCGTGAAGGCGGCAACTATCGCTGGGCGTTTCCCGAGGGCATGGAAATCTATCGCGCCGACGGCTGGCGACAGGCAGTCGAAAAAGCCGGCCCCGGCGGAAAGGTCGATCTGGCGAAAACGGCGTTGACGAATAACAATGTGTACGATGCCGAGGGGGCTTTCTCGCCGAATGGGAAATGGATTTGCTATACCTCGAAGGAGAACGACAACCTCGATGTCTACGTGATGAAGGCGGATGGCTCCGGAAAAACCCGCATCACCACCGCACCGGGCTATGACGGCGGGCCATTTTTCTCGCCCGATGGCAAACGTCTGGTCTTCCGCAGCGACCGAAAAAGCAACAACCTCCTTCAAATTTTTGTCGGCGATCTGGCCTTCGACAGTGCCGGGAATATCACCGGACTGTTAGCCGAGCATCAGATCACCGATGATGGCAACGTGAACTGGGGCCCGTTCTGGCACCCGGACGGCAGGCACCTCATTTACGCCACCAGCAAACACGGACACACCAATTACGAACTCTATCTCATGCGTGATGACGGGACTCATCAGACGCGTATCACCTACAGCCCCGGCGCGGATGTGCTGCCGGTGTTCTCACCCGATGGGAAATATCTGATGTGGACGAGCAAGCGGTCGAAGGATCAGACCTCGCAGGTTTTTGTGGCGAAATTTACGCTGCCGAAAGAAGAATGAAGAGATTGAACCCCAGAGAACACGGAGACGCGACCAATGCCTTCGCACTTGGAATTTCCGGTCCCCTCCCCCCGGTAATCCGGGGGGAGGGTTAGGGTGAGGGGTCTTGCCTTTTCCTTCTGCTGCGTCGAGAAACGGAGCATCTTCCAGCCATGATGAAAAGCCCCTCACCCTAACCCTCCCCCCATGAGTACATGGGGGGAGGGGACCGGAAAGCAAAATGCAATGGCCTTGAAGACGCTCGATTTGATGCACCTTTTGACAGCCGGATGAATCTGTGCATTGCAACCGCGAAGCCTGTCACCAACAGATAAATCCTTGAATTTCTTCGCGTTCGCCTTCGCGTTTTCGTGCGTTCGCGGTTCCCCCTGTTTTCGATTGTGCCTTCACCGCGATGGTATCGTTTTAATCTTACCGGAGACTTTTATGGCCGTAACCGCCGATGGAAAAAATCTGACCGAACTGCTGGGTGCGGATGGGGAAGCACTGCTCACCTACACCGCCAAAGGTTTCAAGCGCGATGTGCTTCACCTTCCCGGGCCGGATTTTGTCGACCGGGTGATGGTCGGCACGGACCGTCCACCGGCGGTGCTGCGGAACTTTCAGCAGATCATCAACACGGGCCGGCTTCGCGGGACGGGGTACGTGTCGATACTTCCGGTGGACCAGGGCATCGAGCACTCGGCGGGCGCGAGTTTCGCCAAAGTGCCGATCTACTTCGATCCGGAAAATATCGTGAAGCTGGCGGTCGAGGGCGGATGCAACGCGGTGGCGTCGACGCTGGGGGTGCTGGGAAGCGTCAGCCGAAAGTATGCCCATAAAATTCCGTTCATCGTCAAGCTCAATCATAATGAGTTTTTGAGCTATCCCAACAAGTACGATCAGATTCAATTTGCATCGGTCGATCAGGCGTTCGAAATGGGGGCGGTGGCGGTCGGGGCGACGATTTATTTCGGGTCGGAGGAATCGGATCGGCAAATTCAGGAAGTGTCGCGACTGTTTGCCCACGCCCATGAATTGGGATTGGTGACCGTGCTCTGGTGCTACCTTCGCAACAATGCCTTCAAAACCGCAGACAAGGATTATCACGTCGCGGCGGATTTGACCGGGCAGGCGAACCATCTGGGCGTGACGATTCAGGCCGACATCATCAAACAAAAGCTTCCCGAAACCAACGGCGGGTATAATGCCCTGAAATTCGGCAAAACCGATAAGCACGTCTACAGCGATTTGACGCCCGGCGATCATCCGATTGAGATGACCCGCTACCAGTTGGCGAATTGTTACATGGGCCGTAGCCCGTTGATTAACAGCGGTGGGGCGAGTGGTGAAAATGATTTTGCCGAGGCGGCGCGCACGGCGGTCATCAATAAGCGGGCCGGGGGAATGGGATTGATCAGCGGACGGAAGGCGTTCCAGAGACCGATGGCGGAGGGGGTTAAACTTTTGAATTTGATCCAGGATATTTATCTGGAGAAGAGCATCACGATCGCGTGATGATTTTAGCGGCTGTGCCGAAGGCACGCGTTTTTAGTTCTGAAGAAAAGCGTGCCTTCGGCACAGCCGCTAAAAAAATCAAGGTATGTAAAATGTTCTCGCATTTAGTCCCCGACAAACACCCTCTTCAAATGCCGATCGAACATATTCTCCGTCACGTTCTTCGCGACGACGGATTCAAACTTTTTCAACGCATCCGTGTACCGGTCGCCCATCTGGGCCGCGACTTTAAAACCGACGTGCAGTAGCTGGCGGAAGTGTGGGTTGTACTGCGGATGGCTCTGGTCATGGCGAAGGGCGTTGGCGTATTGCTCACCGCTCCACCCGGCCACTTCTTGAGCCGTCGGTAGCTTGCTCTTATCGATATCGATCACGGTCGCATAGGGTCCGCACAGTTCGTCGAATCGACCGAGAGCCTGCGCGTAAACGTCGCGGGCGATCTGCGTGCCTTCACCGCCGGCGGAGGCCAGGCCGATCAATTCCTCCAGCCATGTGGTGCCGGCGGTTTTGATATGCAGGCCCGCGCCGGTCTTGCGGATGGCCCGGCGAATGGCGGGGTAAATCGAGAACTTGTCGCTGCCGGAATGAACGCTCAACTTCAGATTCGGCGGCAGGCCAAACTCTTTCACCGCAAACGCGATCACCGCCAGGTCGTCGTTGAACTCCTTCTCGAACTGCTTCACGTCACCGACATAATCCACACCCTTGTTAAATCGACCGGTGAATTTGGGGGCGATGGTCTGGACGGGAATTTTTTCCGCCGCGATCGCCGCGAGAATGAACAGGAGATCGATCGGGGTCTGAGGCTGATCGGTCTCATCCATCGATATTTCCGGCGCAAAATTACCCTTGCCTTTGGCCGCCTCGATATGGCGATACACCTTGCCGGCTTCTTTCACGGCATGAAGATATTTTCGGGCGATCGCTTCGATCCGCGCGGGGGTGATGTCCAACGCGCCTTCAATTCCCGGCACGCGCAGCGATCCGGCATATTTGCCACAGGCGGAAACGAATGCCGCGATGTCGGAATCGTCCGCAGGCTTGCCGATGAAATCCGCCACGTCGATCGTGAAGAAGTCGCTCGCGCCGAGAAATCGATCCACGGTCTTCAAACCGATGTGGTCTGCATCCACGAAATACGCGCCCTTCCACCCGAGCACCTTGACGGCATGGTTCGCCTCCTCGCGCACGCTGGTCGGTTCGCTGTGGACGATCGTGTGTTCGCGATTCGATTTATTCCACACCGGGGCCACCTCAACGCCCAACTCTTTGGCTTTGATGAAAGCGGCGAGTTGGGCCTTGCCCTGATGCGCGAATCGATCGCCGATGCCCATGCTGTATTTCGGAAGAATCATAGTCAGCCCGGTTGAAAAATAGTCTGTTTCGCAAAGAGTTTTGTCGCCGCGAAGATAGCGTAAGAAAACTGCGGGTTGAATGCAATCGGGTACATTGAATGAGGCGGCATGGGCGTCCCGCCCGTGCTTTTTTTCGGCGGGGAAGCATGGGCGGGACGCCCATGCCACCTTTGTTCAATACCTCGATCTGGATTTCCTTC
>JANXVV010000228.1 GCA_025351525.1 Humisphaera sp.
CGCGGTACTCCGAGACCTGTGCCTGTTGGGAGGCGCAAAGACACAGGTCTCGGAGTACCGCGACCTGTGGCACCTGGCCCGTGCGATGGGGAACGAAGAATGTTGAATGACATCATCGGCGACCTTGCTGGGCTTTGGTGACGGCGTCGAAATAGGCTTTGAGTTGATCCTGATAGCCGGCCGGATCGGTGTCGCGCGGGGAACCGATTTGAACATTCGTCCGGAAGCTCTCGTGAAATCGCGTGCCGTAGCGCGGCCAGCCGCCGCCCGATACCGCGACCGTTCCCTCATCGGGCCCATAGGGCTGAAACAGCGGGGCGATTGACGGCACCTCTTCCAATCGGCGTTGCAAGGCAGCGCGGATCACCTGCTCGCCGGCGCTTTTTAACGAGGTGATGACCTCCTGCTGCCGAGTAACGGCCTGACTGCGGCCAATCGATTTTTGATCCTCGGCTCCCGCCAATTCCTCCGCCGCCATTCGGGCGTACCAAGCGGCGGCGGCCAGGGGATTGCGGTTCGCGGCATTCGGGGAAGGGGCCGGGCCATGGGATAATTCCGTCATGTCGCGAATCTCCGGAGCCGGCTGGGTCGCGGCGGTGCGCTCCACCCCGCGCACGAGCGATTCCACATTCGCCGCCAGATCCAGTTGCATCGCGGCGACCTTGACGGGGTCGCCTTTCATCGCGAGTTCTCTCACCGCGATCTGTTTGGCGAGCAGTTGATCGATCGTCGTCCACTGCTTCAGCAGCATGCTCATTTCTTCCTGGAAGCGGCGCGATTCTTCCTGACTGGACCTTGCGATTTCGCGGGTCAATATCGCATCCGCCTTCACCGTCTCCTCGGCCTGATGTCGCCATGCCGATGCGCTGGCATCGAGGGCCAATTCCTCGATCGATTCCGGCGATGCATCTTGGTCTCCCAGCTTCGATAAATCATTCGCGGTCTCGCGGGCGCGGGTGCGGTCGTGAATCAGGATATTGAATCCCGCTTCAAACCGGGTGAGCGGTTCAAACAGCTTATCGCCTGAAACTCCTTTGGCTTTACCGCGATTGGCATCACGGGCGGTCGCGACGGAAGCCGCGACTTCGTTCGCAATGTGCGCGGCGAATTGCAGATCGCGGGCCAGTGTCGGATCGCCCTCGCCGCGAAGCGCTTCGACTTGCGATGCGGCCTGTAGGCGGGCGGGGAATGTCGCACCGGTCATTCCCGGCCGCCGTAAACGTTCCGCCCACTCCGCCGCCGCCGGTCCAAAATCAATCGGCTTTTGTCGGGATTTTAATGCGGTGGCGCGATCGATGCGCTGATGCAGTTCCGCATCGAGCCTCGGCATCCCGGCCTTGAGCGACAACTCGCGCAGCACCTCATCGATCAGTCGCCGGGACCGCTCGATCGCTTTGGCGCGAAGGTCGAGCCGTTTTTGGTCGATCGCCGGTGCCGCCAGGACCGCACGGATGTTTCGCAACTCGGTCTCGGCGATCCACGCGTTCTCTCCCTGTAACAGGGCAACCACCGACTCATTCACATCTTTGGATCGAGTGAATCGCGTGAGGATTCGATCCCGCAACGCATTATCTTTGCGCGCCGTGGCGGTGAGCGGACGGCCGGGATCGAGAAGGGTCGGAACGGTTTCATCGATCAGATTGGCCAGGGTGACTCCCAGCGCCGGCGATTCGCTTCGGACGAGCACGCGCAGCAGTGCCGCCCGAAGCGCGGTGGCCGCATCACCGGCAAGGGCCAGCGTATGATTGGCCCGCACCCAGGCCTCCTGCCCTCGACTGCGCGGATCGGCGGCCCGCGCGGCATCGAACGCTTCGCGGGACTTGCCGAGCGAATCGGTCCAAGCCGTCGCCAATCGCGCGGCCCGTTTGAATTCCGCCGCTCGGGCATAGGCCTTGATCCCGACCGACACCGGTGAGATCAACACCGCCTGCGGCTCACCGGTTTTAAGGTGACCCGCGTAATCCTCCGCCCGCAGCGACAGTGAAATCACATCCCCCACCTTCGCCTGAAGATCTGCCAGGACGAACGTGAATTCTCCCTCGCGGCGATTTGCGTTTTCAGGCAGGGAGATCGGGAAAACCGCCGCCGTCGAATCATTCATCCGCACGATGGCGTCGAGCGACTTCAATCCGTAGTCATCGGAAGCGCTGTAATGCAACGTGATGGCGTCGGTGGGGCTGAGCCGTAAATCACTGGCGGGCTGCTGGATGAGGACCACCGGTTCGCGGTCGGGCAGGGCTCGAAGAAACATCGGTGACGGGCCGCGACCCACCACGCCGGCGCGGCTGATCATCTCCAGCGAGCAGTTCGCACTGTCCCACAACGGAACCTCAATCTGCCATTCCGTCGATTTGCCGACTCGGATCATTTCCCGGCGAAAATCATCCACCGTTAAAAACGCCGAAGCGAGAGGTTCATTGGAGGTGACCGTCACCGTTGCGATGCAACCCTGCAACGCTTCGATCAGCCCGTCCGAATTGTTCACCGACACCGGCGCATGCCGGGTATAGGGCGGATAGGTGTAGCGCATGTGGAAGCCGACTGCCGTGGGAATGCGGGTGACTTTAATCTGAAATTCCTCGCTGCGTGCGTCACCGGCGCGAAGGTAGTAGCGCAGATCGCGATCGATGCCGGGCAGGGGGAAAACGAATTTGTCGAGCGTGTTGGTGACGGACACGGCGCTCATCGCCGCCCGCGACCAGGCGAGTCCGTCGGTGCTGAGGTAGACGTCGACGCCGCGCGACTGGATCGAGGGCATCTGCGACCCGGAGACGGCGGCGGTGATCGCGACCGAGCCTCCTGCCGATACTTCGGTGTCTCCCGGAAAGACCTCCAATCGGGTGAGGGTCACCGGGTCGATTCGACGGCTTGGATGCATCAGTCGCGCCATCAATCGCGGCAGGTCCAAAGCGGGAAGGAACCAGAGGCCCGCGAAGATCGCCATCACGCCCCCGCTTGCGATCCAAGGCATGAAGGCGGAGCGCCATGAGATGAAAGTAACGGGATGGCTGTTGGCTGCGAGTGATTCAACCGCGCGTTGTGTCTGTTCCAGCATGGCCTTTGATCCCCGCCGTTCGGGAAGATCGAGCCGCTGCGAAACCACCGTCATCAATTGCTGTTCAAACCGATCGGTGCGACTTTCGATTTGCCCGGCGACCTCGATCCAATTCACGGGCCTCATCGCGCGCAGCGCGTCCCCTATGAAATTGCCACCGGCAAGGCAGATACCGACGATGAAGGCAGCCCATCGCCCCGCCGTCGGCAGATGGACAAACCGATCCATCAGGCAAATCAGCAGCACCCATGCCAACCCGATGGCGAAGGCCATCCCGACCCCGCGCAGCAGCAGCGTGATCCGCCGCCATGCAACGAATGAACGAAGCAGGGAACCGATCGATGGAGAGAATGAGAGGAGGACGTTCATACTTTCGTAGCGTGGGCTACCAGCCCATGTTTATTATAAGCGTGTTTAAATCAACTGGAACCAGGACCGACTTCCGCTGTTTGTCGTGGCACGGGCTTCCAGCCCGTGTTGACGGGTACGTGCGTAAAAGAGCTTAATATCTGCGGCTTTCAGCTTCGGACCCGCTAACACGGGCTGGAAGCCCGTGCCACAGCTGAGATTTCAAACTCGGAAGCGAGACTAAGTTTTTGAAGACATGGGCTGGTAGCCCATGCTACAAATCACTCCCTATGCCAATCCAAATCTCTTTCGCAATGCCCACTCGGCGGAGAAGCACGCGACGACGAAAACGAACAGATAGGTGCTGTCCCACAGTGCCAGCGTGACCCAGCGCGGTTCGCGCGTCACCGCCGCCAGGAGCGCGGGCAATTCACGCAGTTGCTCGAGCGGAATCACCCTGCCTCCCGACGCTTTGGCAATCCGTTCCAATGCGGCCCGGTCGCCCGAAGGGTCTTCCAGCTCAGTATCATATTGCCGCCCCACGTGCAGCGGATACTGAATCGATTGATCCAACGCCCGAGCTTCCAGAACATAATCCCCGGCGGGTAGTCCGAGAAGAGTGCCGACCCATTTCGTCGGCAAATTCGGATCGGCGATGATCGTCTGCGAACGGATCGCGACTCCCTCACGCAACACGCGAATTTCTATAGACGCCATTTGCGCAATCGATACGGGCGGATCGATGATCTTCACCCGCACCCCGACCGTTTCACCCGGCCCGACCGACGCTTTGCCGATATCCAGTGCCAGTCGGTCCGTCGCCACCGCATAGGGAGATTCCGTCCAGTGGCGCAACATTTGGAGCCAGATTGATTCCTGCAACGGATGCCCGGTCTTGTGACGCCATCGCCACGTTTCTTCCAAGCCGATGAACAGCACATGCCCGGCCCCCAGCGGCATCTCGGTGATGACGGGATCTTTCGTTTCTTGTTCAGATAACAGCGCTCTGGCGATGGGCTTGAGCGGCGGCAAGCTCATATACCGAAACAGCGGTGGCAGCGATGCCCAGGCCTGTTGATTCGCCGAATCGGTCTCCGCCAGACTTAAGCGATGGGGACTGTTGTTCGCCGGAGAAAATCGATAGACGGGATCTTCTCCCTGCCAGGTCCGCCAGAGCGTTTTTTTTTCACCGATCCGGTATGGCAGCAAATCGGAGAGGGATTCCACCGCATATTCCTCCGGCAGATGTTCCGCCCCCGCGACAAGCACCGCCAATCCACCGCGCTTGGCTACCACGGCTTTTACGGCATCCCACTGAGCGGTGGAAAGCGCCGTGGCGGCCACGTCAAAAAGCACGATGGCATCCTGCCGTGAAATCGCTTCAGGCATGAGCGAACACTGATCGTCCTCGATCACTTCCGAATGCAAAGCCACTCCCGCCTGCGCCTCCAGCGCATCGCGCAGATAGCGATAATCCCACCCGGGTGATGTCGTCAGCAGCGCCACTTTCAGTTTCTGTGGATACACCTTCACCCAGCGCTCGACTGCATTGTTCTCCGGCGTCATTTCGCCGGGCAACTCGGGGAGGCGAAGTGAGATTCGATGCGACCCCGGTTCGTCGATCCGCAAATCGAACTCGACATCCGCCGACAAATCAGGCCCAAGGGCGATTCGCTTCGGAGGAGACGGCGACAGCGCCGAATCCACCTCTGCACGCACCTCGGTCGATACACCGGGCTTCACGGCAACACCATGCACGCGGGCATGGACCGTGAATTTTTCCCCCGCATAGACCCCGTTCGGCACCGCGATGTGCGACAGCGACCAATCCATCGACGACACCTTCGGCGCCACCGCCACCGCATAGACGGGCACGCCTACCATCGCAGATCGACCCGCAGCTTCGCCCGGATGTTTGTCCGAAGTTCGACGGCCATCGGAGAATAAAACCACCGCCTCCACCGGCACCCCGCCCAGACTGTCCAATCCCTCGCGAAGCGCGCCCGCCAAATCCGTGCCGCCCGATTGCGGGTCGAGCGGAAGTCGCCGCACGGGTCGACCCCCGCCATGAAGAGGAAGAGGCGTCACCTCGCTGCCGATCGCGAATCCAAACACCGTTGCCTGCGACGGCAGCTTGTAGAGCAAACCTGTTTCCGGCCGCGCGATCGCCTGTTCCACCAGTCCTAAACGAGAGAGGTTTTGCAGTTCACCGCAGATCGATCGAACGGCGGGATTCGAATTGAACAGCTTTTCATCGGAAGCCGTTTGATACGCTTCCGCGGCAACCGCGACGGCAACCAGGCCGGCACGGACCGGGGAAATCCACGTCTCGCGATACCCGCCGGTTCGCGGTCGATCCAATTGTTCCTTCAGATTCAACAGCGCAACTGACAACGGCGCTTTAGGATTGATCGACGGGCGATGGGTCATCAGTGCCGCGACGGAGACATTGAACTCGGTGGTGACGGCCGCAAGCCGCGTCGTGGCGTCGGTGGTGCTGTGCCCGGAGAGCAGCGCGTACGCCAATTCACTTTGTGCATCGGAGACTTCCGCCAGACGCGCTTGAGCCGCCGACACGCTTTGATTGATGTCGTCCCCGGCGGCACGCGAGCCTTGCGGCAGAAGGCCCAATCCATCGGCCAACATCACCCACTGTGCGGGGCGGCGCTGCCGATCGTGAACCCCCATGCTGGGAGACCGATCCACCATTAAAACAATCGCGCCGCGTTCGCCGGATTTTGGCCGACGCGTCAGGATCGGTTGAAGGAAAGAACCCGCGACGGCGACCATCGCCATCCAGCGAAGTCCGGTGAGCGACCAACGCCAGCGACGACGCAACCGCGACGATTGCGGCAGATAAAGCACCGCCGACCCGATCGCCAGAATCAGGATCAACGCCGACACCAGAGGCCACGTCCGCAAGGACAGCCAGGACAGTTCGGCGAAGATCGTGCAGTCTCCGCTCACGATGTCCCCCCCGCCCAACGGCGGGTGGCGGAAAGTTCCACCATGCTCAGCACGATCACCGCGCCCAGCAGCGGCAGCCATAATTCAATCCCGCTGCGAACGGATTCCTGCGCCGCCGCCAACGTTCGACCCGCCGGATCGATCCGCTTCACGTTTAATTCTTTCTCCAACCACCGCCAACGCTCGTCAGAAATTGCTGTCAGATCGGATTCCTCCAGCGGGGTTCGCACGACAAATTGAATCGTTCTCATCTCCGTTGCATTTCGAGCCGACACGCGATAAATGCCCGGTGAAGAGGCCCCCGCGTACCGCACCTGGGTGTGATAACCGAATTGAGAAACCGCCAGCTTCGTTGCGTCTATTTTCCCGAGCGGACCGGTCGCGGAGATATTTTTCAGATCGATCACGTCGTCAAAATTCGCCACGATGGGTTGTCCAACAGTCACATTACGTCGCGCGGCGCGCTCAACCGACGGGCCGGCGGCCGCGTACCGCACTGCCGACTGCGCAAAGGGCAGGAAGATATGAGTCAACGGCAACGTCGTCCAATCGGGGTCCGCCGGGGTCGTCATCAACAGCACCCGCCCGCGCCCGACATCACCTTCAATCAGAAATGGCTTGCCATCCGCATAGCTTCCCAGAACGCGCGATCCGGCGGTGGGCGTCGCGGGAAAATACCGGCGAACCACTGCGGGGCTTGCATCGGGCCGACCCACCAAAAAACCGAAAATCGGATGGGTGAGTTCCAATGTTCCCACGGTCGTTGCGCCTCCGGCGCTTTCCGCAGTCGGCGGTTGCAGCACGGCGGGAAGCCAGGGCAGTTGCACGTTGTAATTGTCGACGCGGGTTTGATCGCCGGGGGCAACGATCAACCCCCCACCGCCGTAGACGAAGCGTTGAATCGTCTCGGCCTGCGCCTCGGTCACCGCCGGGACATTGGCCAATATCAGCACACTGCACTCGCGAATATCCGCCGGACCCCACGCATCCGGCCGAAGCACGATGGGTTTCCCCGAGTTCCGCCGCGTGCCCGGAAGCGGTGCGATAGCCAGCTTCAGAAAATCCGCGCCGCCTTGAAAAGCGCCTTCGCCTTCATCTCCTTCCACGAGGAGAACTTTGAGGTCTTTCAAAACGTCGACGGAATAGTGAAGCTCTTTATCCGCCGCCGGTCCGGGGGCGGTGATCCGCGCGGTGATGATGTTGGAACCCGCTTCATTGGGGGTCACCGTCACCGGCACTGTGATGATCGTTGCTCCCTCGGCTGGAAGATTCACCGGGATCTGCCGCACCATCCGCGTACCGCCTGCGGATCGCACTTCCACCGTCAGTGGAATCGCCGCGCGCGGAACCCGAGAGCGGTTGCGCAGGCGAATCGAAATGTCGGATGGTTGATCCGCCACCATCGGCGGGCGAACGATGTCGATCGCCTCGACCGCGACGTTGTCCGCTTCGTCGCTTCCGACCGGCACCACAAATAATCGCGGTGTTTGAGGCAGGCGGGCCAGACGTTCCCGCCAATCGCGCAAAAATGTTTCATCCACCCCGCGCCAGCTCACGGCCTGCCGATCGCAGAAGAGATAGATCTCACGATTGGGAGCCTCAGCCCGCGCGAGCACTTCGATCGCTTCGCTCAGTCCCGCCACCACATCCGCCTCGCCGGTTGGAACGGTTACTTCCTTAACGATTCGGGCCATTTCCTGGGGATCGCCGGCATAGCGCATGGCAGTGGAGGAGTTCTCGTCGCCGAGGGTTCGGAGCCATAAATCATCGCCCCGCCGAAAACCGGGAGAAAGAAGTTGGAAGATGGCTTCGCGCGCCAGATCGAGCCTGACCCGTCCGTTGTCGTTGAGCGACATGCTGGCCGATCGGTCCAGCAGCAACACCGCCGCCGTTCGTCCGATGGCCGCCGGAGGGATGCCGCGCGCATGAATCACCGGGCGGGCCAATCCCACCGCCAGCAGCGCCAGAATCGCGGACCGCAGCGCAAGCAACGCCCATTGCTTGAGCCGGGTGCTATGAAACTGTCGAGGCTCCAAGCCATTGAGGAACATCATCGCGCCCCACTCGATATTCCGATAACGCGATCGATTCAAAAGGTGCAGCACGAGCGGAATGAGGCCGCATACGAGACCGGCGAGCATGATGGGATTGATGAATGTCATCGGGTCGATGGCCTTGGGCTGTCAGCGCAATCGCATTTGGACTCTGGTCCCCTCCCCCCATGTACTCATGGGGGGAGGGTTAGGGTGAGGGGCTTTGCATTTTCCCTTGACCGAGTCACGACATCTCGTGTATTCACACCGCGAAGAAAAACCCCCTCACCCTAACCCTCCCCCCGGAGTACCGGGGGGAGGGGACCGGAAATTCCAAATGCGATAGCTCTGCTTACGCTCCCTGCCGGCTGCGCAGAAATCTTGACAGGCCATCCACTAGGGGAACATCGGTGGGAAAGGTGTGCATTTCGACGTGGAGCGCGTGACACTGGTCCTCCAGTTCCTTTTGATGCCGTTGAAATTTTTCCAGGTAGGTTTTTCTGGCCAGCGCCGGTTCGCACAGTTGTGCCGCCTCGCCCTCCAACCCGCGAAAACGAGACCAGCGCCGAAACGGAAATTCGATTTCATCGCGATCCAAAACGCGCAGGGCAATCACTTCATGGCGATCGTGCTTGAGATGTGCCATCCCCTCGCGAAATCGTTCGGGCGGCGTGAAAAAATCCGAGACGACGATCACCAGCGCCCGTCGTTCCAGACGATTGCCTGCATCGTGCAGGGTGGATTCGAGCGATGACTCCCCGCGCGGGTTGGTCCGCTCGAGCACGTCGATCAACCGCGCCAATTGAGCCGTGCCGCCGCGAGGGGAAAGGAATGTATCGATCCGCTTGCGAAACGCTCCCAGTCCCACGCTTTCGGTCTGCCCGAGCATCAGATAACCGAGCGAAGCGGCCAGGCTCGCCGCAAAATCGAATTTCGTGCCGTGCTTCCGCCCGTAGGCCATCGAACCGCTGCTGTCCAGCAAAATCAGGCAGCGAAGATTCGTTTCCTCATCGTACTCTTTGACGTAGGGCCGGTCGGTGCGGCCAAGGACGCGCCAATCCAGCCGCCGCGGATCATCTCCGGAAACGTAAATACGATGCTGCCGAAATTCAATGCTCGCCCCCTTAATCGGGCTGCGATGCCGGCCGATCGTACTCCCCGCCACCACACGGCGGGCCGATAATTGCAGATGAGTCAATCGCTCAATCAGGACGGGGTCCAAGTACCGGCTGACCAAACTCATTCCAGGATTATACCGAGAGCGGGCGAAGAATCAGCCTACCACTCCATGATGCGGCGAGGAAGCTTTTGACTCTCTTTTCAAATCGAGGATGCCCTATCGCATGGCTTCCGGCATGGCATCCGGAGGAGTCGAAAGCTTTGGAACGAGATAACGCGTATATTGTTGTATTCCGTAAAAGAAAAGGATCGCCGCCAGCACGACCGCGCCCGCCGCCCATTTCGACCGGCGGCGGCGAGCGAGATCGGCCAGCCGTTCAACATCATCCGACGCTTCATCTTTCTTAAGATCGATCAATGTCGCGGCCCGCGCGCCCATGGATCGCAACGTCGCATCCGACTCCTGTGCTTCCGAAGCCAATTGATCCAGCGGTGAATTCGTCTCGCCCCGCCGTCTTGCCAAGCCGCTAAACAATTCCGCGACGCTCGCCAGGTCGACTTGGGGATCGCTGTAAAGCAGCGGGCTGACATGCGTGAGTTTCAAATTTCCCTGCGGGTCTACGATGGCGTTCCGCCCATGAATCGCACCGTGTACAATGCCCCGAACGTGCAACGACTCTACCGTAAGTATCAGTTCCCGCGCAGCCAACATTAAATCTTTAGAGGAGACTTCTTCGCCCATCGCCCACTCCTCCAAGGTCTCACCCGGACAATATTCCCAAACCAAGCATACTCGTCCCTGAATAGCCTCGACCCCATGTAGATTGGCAACGCGGCCATGGGCCAACTCGCGAACCCGCGCCAGACGATCGCGAATCGTGGGATGAAGCTTCGGCTGGCTCCCCGAATGCGTCAGGCAATCCGAATCCAGCACTTTCAATACAACCGACCGATTTCCCGATGCAACGGCCAGCGCGCTTTTACCCGGCGAAAGTTCCCGGAGCAGTTCGTAGCCGTCTACGTCGGTATTCCATCCAGGCGGAAAAATAGCAGCTGTGGTTTCCACGGGAAATACATTCTACGCGTATTTTCGCAAACCGTAAAAGCGGTGGTATATCAACGAAACGGCCCCGCGAGTTTGAGGCTCGCGGGGCCGAAAAAGGCGTCATTTGAGGTCAAAGATCCAACTCAGTTGAAGGAAGGCATGGCTTTGTTCTTCCTCCGCCGTGCCATCAATCCCATGGCTCCCAATCCCAGCAGGGACAGGGTCGTCGGTTCGGGGACGCCGACGATGACCAGGTCGCCCGGCTTGGTGCTTATGCCGCCGCCCTTGACGTTCCAGGCCAGGGTCAGGTCTGCCAGCACCGTTGCGTCGAGGTTCACAGGCAGGATGTTGCCCAGGTCATAGCCGTCCGGGGCGGCGTTGCTCGCCGAGGCGGTGCCGTTGACCGTCGTGGCGTTGGTCGTCGTCCCGGCCCCGAACACGCTGGCGAAGGTCGGGTTCAAATTGGCGATGATGAAGCGTCCACCGGCGGAGGTCATGCGGATGACCTGCAGGGGGCTGCCGGCGGTGATGCGGAGGTCGCCGTCATAGGACAATTTCACATCACCGGTGGCGGAGGTGTAGACGAAGTCGAAAATCCCATCGCCGGCCACGCCGATCAGGGTGGTGAACGGCTGCACCCCGGCGGCCGAGGCGGTGGCCCCGCTGAGCGTCGGGGTGGGCTTGGAGGCAACCAATGCGGAGATGGAAGCAGCTTGACGTTCAGATTTGCTTAACGCATTTCCACTGGAGACGAGCAGGGAAACTTCAGCAGCATCCACTCGGCTGCCGCCAAATCCATCAACCGCTGCCAAGTCGAATGTTGGAGCCTGAGCAACCTCACCCGCGACAGCGGAAGGCGTCAACCCGCTGAAGCTCACATCGCCGAGCGTATCGCTTAGGTCAGTTGCCGACGCAGTCAAAGTACCAACCACCGCGAAAGTACCGACCACTACCGCTGCAAAAAAAGTGGGACGCTTGAGAACGACCGAGTTGCGGAATCCAGCCTTAACTTTCATAAAACTCCCTTCCTGACTTTATAAGAAACGACTTGAAATCGCTGAAGCCCTCGCGACAGCGTACTGGCTACAGACTAGCACGTTCAGCAATAGCATGTCAAGAACTATTTCATAATTTAGTTCCTTGATTTTTATGTGTTTGATTCTGTGATAGCCCGGACGGCGATTTTGGAACGAAAGCGGCCCCGCGAGATTCACTCGCGGGGCCGCAGACGTTCAAGAACTATCAAGCCATCGGATGGCTTATGCTTTCAGGGCCGACTTGCTCTTCCTCCGCCGTGCCATCAATCCCATGGCTCCCAATCCCAGCAGGGACAGGGTCGTCGGTTCGGGGACGCCGACGATGACCAGGTCGCCCGGCTTGGTGCTCAGGCCGCCGCCCTTGACGTTCCAGGCCAGGGTCAGGTCTGCCAGCACCGTCGCGTCGAGGTTCGCAGGCAGGATGTTGCCCAGGTCATAGCCGTCCGGCGCGGCGTTGCTCGCCGAGGCGGT
>JANXVV010000271.1 GCA_025351525.1 Humisphaera sp.
TGGCAGTAGGCGAGCGAAGCAAGTCCAGTCCGGCGGGGGAAAGCGGCGCGTAAAACAGGTCCACCCCCATGGCCTTGGATTGGATGCCGATTTGAATCGGCATTACCAAGGCAGGGATGTTGAACGTGGACGACTACCTGCAGATTCGTTTATTGCATCGGGATGGAGTGAGCGTTCGCCAGATCGCCCGGCGGCTGGGTCATGGGCGCGACACGGTGAAGAAGGCGCCGGTCGAACCGACGCCGCGGGGTTACACGCGCACGCGGCCGGCGACGTGCCCGAAGCTCGGGGCGCACACGGCGAGGATCGATCAGATCCTTGCCGACGACCGTGCGGCCCCGAAAAAGCAGCGGCACACGGCGCATCGGATCTTCGAGCGCTTGCGCGATGAGCATGGCTATGTCGGCGGGTACGACCAGGTCTGATCGGGTGTGGCCGTCTTTTTTGGCGAGCCCCCATTTCCAGCGCCAGAACCGTGTCTGCCACGTGCCAGACGGGCGTTTGCCAAAAAAGACGGCCACACCCGCCCGTAGAGGACTTACACCTCCTGAACACACGACATGCGTGGCGCACAAAGAATGCCCCGGCATGAATGCCGGGGCAGTGCTTTGTGGCGACAGGCCGTGGCGAAAAAGTCACTTGCCTTTTTTCGCGGTGGACTTCGCAGCGGGCTTGGCCGCAGACTTGGTGGTCTTCTTCGAGACCGGCTTTTTAGCAGTTGCCATGTGGGACCTCCTTTCTCGGGTTAATTTGGAGCTGCTTTGAGCTTACCACAAGCCGTTCCACAATATCTAGTGGTAAATCGTAAAAATTGTCGAAATTTACACTATTGGTGTCAGGTGACGTTTGTAAGAGGTGCGCAGAGGCGCAAAGACGCAAAGGGCGCAAAGGAGAGGATTCATTTTGCGAAAATTCGGGATCGACTGCCTTGAAGCAGGTGGCATGGGTGTCTCGCCCGTGCGCTTTTGCCGCAAAGCACGGCTGAGACGCCCATGCACCTGTCTTCTTTAAAAAAATTCTTCTTTGTGTCTTTGCGCCCTTCGCGTCTTTGCGCTCAATTCCTTAATTCGGAAGCAGGCTGGAAGCCCGCACCACAAACAAACCAATGCCAAAAATCCCTACACCTTGCGATGAAGAACGACAATGCGGTATGGTGCGTCCATGAGAATAAAATGCTTCCTCGCCACTCTGGTGCTTCTGCCTTCCCTTGCGTTTGCCGCGGAACCGCTGCCGAAAATTCAGCTTCAACCGGTGCTCACCGGCCTGGATAAGCCGATCTTTCTCACCCATCACAACACCCCCCGAACTTACGTTGTCGAACAGACCGGCAAAGTACTCGTCTACGAAAACGGGCAACTTCGCAAAAAACCGTTTCTCGATCTCACCTCAAAAGTGAACATCGATTACGAGTGCGGCCTGCTCTCCATCGCCTTCCATCCCGATTTCGCGAAGAACGGTTATCTGTACGCGAACTACACCGCCAACGTGCCCGGTTTGAAGACCATCGTTGCCGAGTACAAAGTGGATCCGAACGCGGAGGAAGTGGATTTGTCGACGGAGAGGATTCTGCTGCACTTTTCGCAGCCGTACAACAATCACAATGGCGGGCAGATCGAGTTCGGGCCGGATGGGATGCTTTACATCGGCACCGGCGATGGCGGGTTCGGGAACGACCCGTTCAACAACGCGCAATCCGGGCAGACCTATCTCGGAAAAATTCTGCGGATCGACGTGAACAAGCGCGATCCCTATGCGATCCCGCGCGATAACCCGTTCATCGCAGACAACACATACTTCCCCGAAATCTACGCCTACGGCCTGCGCAATCCCTGGCGATTTTCATTCGACCGCGCCACCGGCCTGCTGTATTGCGCCGACGTCGGGCAGGACCATTGGGAAAAAATCAGCCTCATCGAAAAGGGCGGCAATTACGGATGGCGGATCAAGGAAGGGCCGGATTTTTTGCACCCGGTTCCCAAGCCGCCGAAAATGATCGATGCGATTTATCAATACAACCACCACAACACCGCCGCCTCCGTGACGGGCGGCTATGTGTATCGCGGAAAGGCCTTTCCCTCGCTGGTCGGCTGGTACATTTTCGCGGACTACGTCGACGGTCGAATCTTCGCCTTGAAATATGACTCGGGAAAAGTCGGCGCGGTGGGAGTGGTTTTCACGCCGCCAAACGATGGAAATCAAAAGGGTGTCGTCCGCCCGAAAAATCTGCAGCCGTCGTCATTTGGCGAGGATGCCGAGGGTGAGTTGTACGTGTGCGATATTACGAATGGGCGGTTGTTTAAGATTGTCGAGGAGGGAGCGGCAACAAAGGCGAGTCGATAAAAAAGCGGTGGCGTAGCCAGCTCCCCAAAAGGGAGCCGTTCATTTTTTTCGGAAGTGTGGACACGGCGAAGCCGCCTCCGATTCGGAGCGGGCTTCAACGACCTCGTTCAGCAAACCGCCCTCTCCCGCCCGCTGCGAATTGGAGGTGATTTTGATGTCCACGGTTCCGAAAAAAATGAACGGCGACTGGGTGTGTTGCTACAATAGCCGCATAACAACTGCCGCCGCAATCGCCGCACGATCGAACTTTATTTGGAACCGTGGACATCAAAATCACCTCCGATTCGGAGCGGGCGGGAACGGTCGTTTTCTTGATTGGGGCCGTTGAAGCCCGCTCCGAACCGGAGGCGGCTTCGCCGCGTCCACATTTCCAAATAAAGTTCGATCGTTCTTTCTAAGGTGATATTGCCGGCCTATCGCCGTCCGCCACCCCCGCCGCTTCCTCGATTTCCCCCAGATCCCATGCCGTTTCCAAACCCGCCCGAACTTCGGGCGTTACCCGATCCACTGGCCCGACCATTCCAACTCCGCCCAACGGAAGAGAAATTGCGCGAACTTCCGTAGGAATAGCCACGATTCCCGTAGTTGGAAAAATTAGAATAGTTCCCCGAAAATCCCGATCGGCCATAGACGGCCCCGTAGCCGCTGCCGCCGTAAAAGTTGCCGGCGCCGATTCCAATGGTAGTTGTGACCCCGCCGTTCCAAGACCGGCCTATGCCATACGAGCCGTAACCGAAGCCACCGCTATGTCCAAAGTAACAATTGCGATAACCGCGATTGAAATTACTGCCGTATCCGTACCCGCCGAAGTAGCCAAAAGATATACCTAAGCCGTAGGGGTAGTCGTAGGAATAGGGGTATGCGTAAGCGTAGGGCGAGGCGTACGGAGCATCGTAGTAATAGTGATTATTGTAGACGGCGGTTGCCTCGGAAGGACTCGCCGAAGAATAACCACTGTTGCCGCCTGCATAGCTGGACACTGCCGGCCGATCGGGAAGTCGATCCGCGACAGTGGGAGTGGAGTAGGTTCGATCCGTCGCAGGTGCCGAGGCAGACTCCTGGGCGGTTCGGGTGGCGCGCTGTTGTTCGTCGCGGATATAATTTGTGGCGTCTTTGTAAGCCGCGACATAGGCGGGGGCATTTTCGAGCGACGCTCGGGCATTCTGCAACGAAGTCTGCACGCTTGAAGGTAGCTTCGGGGGTTGGGGATGGTTGTCGGTCCAGGCCAACAGATGGGCGGCGGTCCGCTGCACGAAAGGTTCATTGGGCGCACGGCGGGCGGCCAGGCTGATGTCGGTCAGCGCATCCACCATAGCGCCCTGCCTGGCTTCTGAATCCGCCAAAACCGCGCGGGCAAGGCCATCGCCGGGATCCACCGACAGCACATGACGGGCGGCATTTTCACCGAGCTTAGGGGCGTTTAGATCGACGACCTTTCGCAGATACGCGCGGTGCAAATCGACATTGCCACTGTCCACCGCCATGCCGGAAGCGTAACCGTCCAAGGCCGTATCCAAATCCGCCGCGTCGCGGACTCGGCGAATGGTTTTATCCATCGCCGTGGGCGAGTTTAGCGCAATCGCTGGCGCAGGATCGGCGGGAGTATCTACAAAGTATCTCGGCACGGCCGTAAATTTTGCCACGCCCGCCGACGAAAAAGCGGGGGATGATTGAGTCGAACACCCTGCCAGTGCCAATCCACCGGTCAACACGAGAGATGCAAATAGAAGAGGACGCATGGAACACCTTCCGCCGTTGAAAATGGCCGGCTTGAGTCGGTTGACGGCGTTGATGATTATAGTGAGTCAAGCCATCGCTGTCCCGAAAAAACGCCTTAATTTGTTTTGAGTAAAGTCGTGGCGCGGCTTCGCCGTACACACGACGCACGAAAATGGCGCATCGCAGGATCCGCTTTAGCGGACGGAACCGTTGAAGTCGCGAACGACTCGTTTATCAATGGTTCCGTCCGCTAAAGCGGATCCTACAAAAATTACTTTCGAAGTAGACCCCTATTCCATCTCTTAAACTTCACTCAATCATCGGCGCAAGATGTTCATACGCCAGCTTCGCCACGCCGGCGGCGGTCGTCTCATAGGGATACAGCTCGACCGTCACCCAACCCTCATATCCAACCTCTTCAAGGCCGGCGAATATCCGCCGGAAATCGATCACGCCCTTGCCGGGGGTCAGGTGTTGATGCACGCGATTTTTTCCGATGTCCTCGACGTGGACATGGACGATGTGATCGCTCATCGTACGGATCACTTCCGCCGGGTCTTCACCGACGCAAAACAGGTGGCCGCAATCGCAGTTCATTCGCACGCGCGGCTCATCCCGAAAAAACCGATTCTTAAATTCCAGATATTCCGCCGCGGTTTCGATGAACAGGCCCGGCTCCGGTTCGATGCCGAGCACCACATCATGCAGCCGAGCGGCGGGCAGGCAGCGGGTCAATCCCTCGGCGAATCGTTCCCCCGCAAGCTGTCGGCTGATGGTCGTGCCGATCTGCGGCCCGCCCGGTTGCAGGCTGATGGTTTTACCGCCGATCAACCCCGTCATTTCGATGCTCGCCAACGTATGCCGAATGCGAAACTCGCGCTTCGCGGCATCGTCTTCGATCCACGTGGGGTGGTACGTGTCACCGTTGGCAAAACAGGTGAAGGCATTGACGTTGCTGACCTGGAGCGAGAGGTCGCGGAGACGCCGGATGAGCGCCAGCCGTTGCACGCCGTTCATGTTCGGCGGATAGGCATGGGGAATGTCGGCCATGATTTCCGCCCCGACATATCCGATCCCCGCGATGGATTCGATCGCCTCGGTGAGCGTGTTCTTCTTGTAGGCGTTAGACGAGAATGCAAGTCGGATCATGAAAGCGATTGTATCGCCATCAGAGTGTAAGAAAAACCCAGGACCTTTGCTGATTCTGTCAGTGAAAGTGAATGCTCATGGAAATTGTTCCATGGGACTTGGGAACAGGACGTAAAAAACTTCCAGGTTTTCAGGGGCGCGGGGTGCCGCGGGTCGCGGTACTCCGAGACCCGTGCTGCTTGATGGGCGAAAGACACAGGTCTCGGAGTACCGCGACCTGTGGCACCCACCCTGGATACGGAAGTTATTGTGGGCCTGTTCCTTAACGTGCGCAACGCCCCTCTACTTATCGTGCGTCGCGATGATGCAAACCGTCGCCGGTTTCATTTTCGCAACCACTTCTTCCGCCGTCAGCGGTGCTTTTTCGTTTTGACCGGTGGTCACGACGACTTTATTCTTCTCCAGAAATTCTTTGATCTTCGCGGCACTGATCGCCAGCCCATAGCTG
>JANXVV010000333.1 GCA_025351525.1 Humisphaera sp.
TTCGGCCAAAAAGCATGGGCGAGACGCCCATGCCACCAGTTTTTCAAAAGACCCATGATCGAATGCGCTTCACTTGATTAACCGGGAATCATTCAGCCGAAGATCGTCGAGCAATCGTTCGACTGCGACATCGAGCTTCAAATCGTTTTCATAATCTTCAGTGGACAGCAGATCGCGAAGGTTCTCGACCTTGTCGATTCGAACATCCTCGCCGCGCTTTAACTTGAGCATCATTGCAGCGGCGGCGGCACGCTCGCCTTCCGTGTAGCTGTCGCGATTGCGAGGCGGTTGGCGCAAGAAACTTGCCCCGCGATTCAACGAAGCGACATAACTCTCTGTCGTGCGGGATGAAGCGGTTCCATGCGGTGCCGTGAATTCTGACGACACGGATCGCCAGACTGAATCTGTCCGCGTTGTTGCACGGCTGGATGCGCGGAAAGACAAATTGAACGATCGAAAGTTCGATTCCATGATAAACTCCACAAATTGGCGGAGATCATCGCCCGCGATGAATCCTGCCGCCAATGTAGGTTTAACAAACTGGGGGCCATGGAAGTTCATTTTTTGTGTCCAGTAAAACAACCTATTTTAACAATGTTAAAATGGGTATAATTTTACGGTAGCTTAAAAACATGAAATGCCTGTCGCAGTTCGGTCAACCTGGCACGACATCATCGAGTCCAATGATCTATCGTCCTGTGATACAGCTCATCTTTTCAAACGTTTCATCCATCAAACTCCGATATCATCCCAATTTGCGCCTATGAAATAGGAACTTGACCATTGCGGAGCTGATTGTCCGATAAGGGACAATGCAAAGGTCTGCCGACTTGCGGTTAATGCCTGCGTCTGATAAGCCACTGTGATCGGTACATCGAGATACGTGCAGAGATGAATGATTTCGAGCCAAACCCGGCTGTGGCTGAACCCCAGGACATCGTCGAGGGGTTGCGGTTGCCGGTGCGCGGGTGGGTGGTGCTGGCCGGGCTCGCGGCAATCAGTTTATTTGTCGGGGCGGTGGCTATTCTTTATGTGCAATGGGTCCGCAACGAGGATCCCAATGCAAACATCACGCTTCAGGGTGATGCACAACTCGATGAGGCCATTGTCACCGTCACAGCACTCGGAGGGACGGGACTGGAACCGGTCATCGCGAAATTCAAAGAAGGCAAAAACCATCGGCTTCGATTTCACCTACCGCCGGGGACTTACAATGTGGTCGTGCGCGATTCGGCGCATCGCCTGCTTTTCCCCGATACGGATGATCAGGAAATTCTGCTCAATGCGATGGAGCCGCGCTATATTAGGCTCAAGCTTAACCCGTCTGCGACGATGCCCGCGAATTCCCAGCCCGCCTTCAGCCTTCCGCCGAAAAGAATCCCGGCGACGCGTAACATTCGCTGACTCGGTTCCTTTAAAAAACTGGTGACATGGGCGTCGCGCCCGTGCTCTTTGGCCGAAAAAATGCATGGGCGAGACGCCCATACCACCTTATTCAAGACATCCACTTCCGATCGCGAGACGTTTTTTATTTTTCCCGATACGATATCATCGTGGAGACGGCGGCACGGCCGCCACACATTCACCGGCACTTTCAATCGCGGAGACCTTATGATTCCAAACGTCCGATTCGCTTCGCGGCTCGCAGCGCGCTTCTCCTTTGCATTCACGGCGGCACTCGTGGTGAGTTCAATTCTCAACCTCGGTTGCAAGGAAAAATCCGAGTCCGGCACCCCCAGCATCGCGGCCCCGGCGATGCGAACGATCGCGGTCATTCCGAAAGGCGCAACCCACGAACACTGGCAGCGCGTCAAAGCCGGTGCGGAGCAGGCGGGCAAAGAATTCGGTGTAAACATCATCTGGAAAGCCCCGCAGACCGAAAACGATCGGCAACAACAGATTCAGCTCATCGAACAATTCACAGCCGACAAAGTGGCGGCGATCGTCGTCGCACCGCTGGATGAAAAGGGACTGGTTCGCCCGATCCGGCAGGCGGTCGCGGAAAAAATTCCCGTCGTTCTCATCGACTCCGGTTTAGCGGGCGAGGTGGGCAAGGATTTCGTCGCCTATGTCGGCACCGACAACCGGCACGGTGGTGTGATGGCGGGCGAAGCGCTCGGCAAGGCACTGGCCGGCAAGGGCAAAGTCGTCATGCTCCGTTATATGGAGGGCTCCGCCAGCACCGCCGAGCGGGAGAACGGGTTTCTCGACGCGATCAAAAAATTTCCCGACATCCAGATGATTTCCGACAAGCAGTATTCCGGCGCGACATCGGATGTGGCGCAGACCAAAGCCGCCAACATGCTGGATGATCTTCGGATGGCCGACGGCGTGTACTGCCCGAATGAGTCGAGCACCTATGGCATGCTCGAAGCGCTTCGGAAAGCCGATCTGATCAAGAAAGTGAAGTTCGTCGGTTTCGACACTTCCCCTCCATTGCTCGCGGCGGTGCGCAGCGGAGACCTGGTGGCGGTCGTAGCGCAGAATCCCCGGCGGATGGGGTATCTCGGTGTGAAAGCGGCGGTCGACAGCCTCAACGGCGCGAAGGTCGAACCCAGCATCGATACCGGCGCGATTCTGATCACGAAGGAAAACGTCGACAGCGATGAAGTTAAGGCGCTGTTCGCTACAAAATGAATTACGTTTGATTCTGTATGCTTAAACGTT
>JANXVV010000352.1 GCA_025351525.1 Humisphaera sp.
GGGAAGTTATTTGCAACCCGTTCCTAAGTCGCGGTTGCTATCTTCTCTCGGCGAGAAGATTTTGGTCGATTGTAGTACAACGCGTTTCGGTGAATTTTTTAGCGGCTGAGCCAAAGGCACGCGTTTTTTGGGTGAAAAAAAACGCGTGCCTTCGGCACAGCCGCTAAAAACTCGACGAATTCCGCAATATTTTGACATTTTATCACATCCAAACCGGTTCCATTCTGCCCGCACGAGGAGCGTAAAACCACCCCCGTCCGGCAGTGGCCTCACTGGGACGTTTCCAATCCAACAGATGGGAAACGCGGATCCACCTGAAGTCCTCCGAATTGGGAACGAGTCGATTCTGTCCCATTCTGTTCGATTTTGTTCGATTTCCAACCGCTCCGCCCCTGCCCTGAAGTTTGAGCGAGTTATCAGCCGTGCGGGTCCGAAAGTCGCGTCCCTGACGAACCGATACGAATGACATGGCTACCACGGCTCTTCAGACTGGGATGCAGCTTTATCTCAAGCAGATCAACGATTCACCCCTGTTGACCGCCCAGGACGAGCGCGATCTTGCCCGACGCATGGAACAGGGTGATTTTGAGGCGCGCGAACGGATGGTTCGCTCCAACCTGCGGCTGGTCGTCAACATCGCCAAACACTACATGCATCGCGGTTTAGCGCTCCAGGACTTGATCGAGGAAGGGAACATCGGTCTGATCCGAGCGGTGGAGGGCTTCGACCCGGACGCCGGTTGCCGGTTCAGCACCTATGCGTCGTGGTGGATCAAACAGGGGATCAAACGGTCTTTGATTAACGCGGTGCAGCCGATCCACATCCCGGCGTACATGGTCGAGATGATGAACCGCTTGAAGACCGCGATGCGCGAGCTGGAAGATCGGCTGGGTCGTTCGCCGATGGTCGAGGAGCTGGCGCTGCACATGAAGCTGTCGCCGAAGAAGGTGCGGATCATCCGCAAGGCGGCCAAGGCGTTCAACGCTCCGACGCAATCCGGCAGCGACGATGGGGAGATCACCATCGAGAACATGGTCGCCGACGACAACACACCAAGCCCGGACCAGATCGTGCTGGACAGCGACGACCGGAAGAAACTCGGGGAGCTGCTGGCGAATTTCAACGAGCGGGAAGCGAACATTCTCAAGCTGCGCTACGGGCTCACGGGGGAGGATCCGTTGACGTTGAAAGAGATCGGCCTGCGGATCGGGCTGACCCGCGAGCGAGTGCGGCAATTGGAGCATCTGGCGCTGAAGAAATTAAAGGAAGCGATGGAAAAATAGTCTCCCCCAAACCCGGCATGGGTCACCTCGGGTGACCATGCCGGTATGCATTAGGTTCCGTAAAACCAGACCCGACCCGCTTTTGATTTCCGCGCCATTTTCCGCTTCAATGCTCCCATGATTAAGAGCCTCAAAACGCTCATTCGCGACGTGCCCGATTTCCCCAAACCGGGAATCCTGTTTCGCGATATTACGCCGCTGTTATCCAATGCTTCCGGGCTGGCCCTTTCGATCGAACTGCTGGCCAACCCATTTCGCGGGAAGAACATCGATCTGGTGGTCGGGGCGGAAAGCCGGGGATTTATTTTCGGCACGGCGGTGGCGTGTTGCCTCTCGGCGGGATTCGTCATCGTTCGCAAACCGGGCAAGCTGCCGCATAAGCGAATCGCGATGGCTTACGATTTGGAATATGGGACCGACACGCTTGAAATGCACGCGGATTCGATCGTCGCCGGGCAGCGCGTGCTGATCGTCGACGATTTGCTCGCCACCGGTGGCACCATGAAGGCTTGCTGTGACCTGGTCACGCAGCTTGGCGGCACGGTGGCGGGAATCGCGGTGTTGATCGAATTGACCGGGCTAAAGGGCAGTGCAAGGCTGCCGTGCAACGTCCACTCGGTTCTACAGTACGAGTAGAAAATGGCTGGAAACATCAAAGTGGTGATTTGGGGCGCGGGTGGCCATGCGATGGTCATTGCGGATATTCTGCGCTGCATGGGAGGGTACGAAATCGCCGGGTTTCTGGACGATGCGAATCCACATCGTCACGGGCAACCCTTTGGCGGTGCCACGATTCTCGGGGGAAAAGAGCAGCTTCCCAAGCTGCGCGAAAAGGGAATCAGCCATGCCATTCTCGGATTCGGGGACTGCGCCGCGCGGCTTCGGCTGTGTGGAGTCGTCAAAGATTTCGGGTTCGATTTCGTCACCGCCATCCATCCCCGCGCCACCGTGGCGCGTGAGGTTCCGGTGGGTGAGGGAACGGTCATCGTCGCCGGCTCGGTGGTGAACCCCGGCAGTAAAATCGGTGCGCAAGTCATCCTCAACACCTGCTCCAGCGTCGACCACGATTGCATCATCGAAAACGGTGTGCATATCAGTCCGGGCGTGCGGCTGGGCGGCACGGTGCGGATCGGTCGCGGTGCATGGTTGGCGCTCAGTTCCACCATCGCCGCCGGAGTCAGTATCGGCGAAGGGGCGTTGATCGGTGCCGGGGCGGTCGTGCTTTCAAATATTCCACCGCGGGTTCTCGCCTACGGAATTCCTGCTAGAATTATTCGGTCGACCGATTGAGGTTTTCAGAGCTTGTGAATTTTTTAGCGGCTGTGCCGAAGGCACGCGTTTTTAGGATTAAGAAACGCCCGCCCTCGACACAACCGTCAAAAAAATCTCAGGATCCCGAGACGGCGGTCTGCCGACACTATCGTTTTTCTGAACGCACTGACTTACCCCGAGATTTTTCACCCATGTCATCCATGACTTCCCCCAACGGCGAACCGCTTCTGTTTGAAATCTCCACCCCCGGCGCTCGCGGGGTCGATCTTCCACCCAGCGATGTTCCGAACGTCGAGATGGACCCCTCCTTCGCCTCCTTCACCGAGACCGGGCTGCCGGAAATCGGGCAGATGGATGTGGTGCGGCACTATACCCACCTCTCGCACCGCAACTTTTCCGTCGACGATAATTTCTACCCGCTCGGTTCTTGCACGATGAAGTACAACCCGAAGGTCAACGAGTGGGCCGCCGGCCTCGGGGGCTTTGCCAATCTGCATCCGATGCAGGATGAAGAAGATTGCCAGGGCGCGTTGGCATTGCTGTATCACCTGCGTAAACATCTGGAGGAAATTGCCGGGCTGGATGAAGTGTCGCTCCAACCCTGCGCGGGTGCCCACGGTGAATGGACCGCTCTGAAAGTGATTCGCGCCTATTTCAAAGACCACAACCAACCCAAACGGCGCATCGTGTTGGCTCCCGATACCGCCCACGGCACCAACCCCGCCAGTTGCGCCATGTGCGGGGCCGGCGTCGTCACCATCAAATCGCGACCCGATGGTTTGACCGACCTGGAAGACCTCAAAAAGCATCTGAACGATGAAGTGGCGGCGGTGATGGTCACCAACCCCAACACCGTCGGCAAGTTCGATTCCCACATCGTCGAGATGGCGGAACTGGTTCACGCAGCCGGCGCGTTTCTATACCTCGACGGCGCAAACATGAACGCCATCCTCGGCATCGCCCGCCCGGGTGATTTCGGCGTCGATGTGATGCACTACAACACGCACAAAACCTTCAGCACCCCACACGGTTGCGGCGGACCCGGCGCGGGGCCCATCGCCGTGCGGAAAATCCTGGCCCCTTACCTGCCCGTCCCGCAGGTGATCCAGCGCGAAGGCCGGTATCACTGGGACCACGATCGCCCAAAATCGATCGGCAAAGTTCGCAGCTTTTCCGGTCAGTTCAACGTGCTGGTTCGCGCCTACGCCTACATTCGCGCGTGCGGTGCGGAAGGCTTGCGGAACGTCAGCGAGTCCGCCATTCTCGCCGCCAATTACATCGCCCAGCGCATCAAGCACGCCTACCCTTTGCCGTATGGCCCGAAGGAGGGCCAACCGATGGCGACCAACCCCTGTGCCCATGAATTCATCGCCGTCCCCAGGTCGATCATCGATCGCGGCGTAACCATCATGGACATCGCCAAAAACCTCATCGATCGCGGCTTCCACCCGCCGACCGTTCACTGGCCGGTGCATGACTGCCTGATGATCGAGCCGACAGAAACCGAAAGTAAAAGCACGCTCGACGCGTTCTGCGATGCGCTGTTGGAGATCGCGGCGTTGAGCGAAAGAGATGTCGAGGGCTTAAAGCAGGCCCCGGTGAATCAACCGGTGCGGCGGTTGGATGAAGTCGGGGCGGCGAGGAAACCGGTGCTGAAATGGACGGCGGCGTCGGTTTAATGGATATTCCCCATGGCCACGTTCCTTCCAGATGCGACGATCACACACACCCAAATGAAAGGATATCGGGTGTTCCTCTATTCGCACGATCATCCGCATCCGCCGCACGTTCATTTTGGTAAACACCGGCGAGTCAGCGCATGGGATTTGTCGCTTTTGGAATGTCGAGATGAGGACGGATTTTCATCGTCGGAAATCGCGGAGCAGCGTAGACTACTGAAGAAACATGTAGATGCGATATGGAGAAATTGGAATGAACACTGGAAAAGGCAATCGGGCCATGCCATCCCACGAGGCAGTTGAGCTTAGATTCGATGTCGATCGAGTTATCGTAGCTCTGAAGGATCAGAGGGAAATTTCTGTGCCGCTTCTGTTCTACCCCACGTTGCAACATGCTAGCGTTAAGGATCGTGAGGCTTGGACAATGATCGGTAAAGGGCAGGGTTTTCATTGGGCGAAGCTGGATCTTGATCTATCGACGGAGGGAATGCTGCAAGGACTGCGCGAGGCCATACCCAAACCGGTTCGACGCCGCCCGAACATCGCTAAAACGGGTAGGGTCACTTCAAAACGGCGAGTGGTAATGGTGTGACAAAGATTATCAGACCCGCCAAACCGCCGCTGTAAAAGACAAGCCGGTAAGGCCATGAAAAAGACTCAGACAACGCCTTTAATCAGCGCCTTGGCGACTAGCTCCGCACACGCGCAGGTAAACGAACGACGAATTGCGGAAATGAGTCTTGGGGTCATATCAGCGATGCGGGAAGGTGCTATGAGCGTTGAGCAGGCGTGGGATGAATTATTCAACATGGACGCTTATCAGGAATTGCGCCGCCGCGCCGTGTCCGCTCCCTTGCGGGAATTATTTGAATGGGGGATGGAGTTGGAAAGCGTTGCCGAGGTTTCCCCGGAAACGATCGAAATGAGCCTTGTTGCCATGGAGAAACTTGCTCAGCGGCTCATCCGCAATTCATATTCAGGATCGCGGAAAGTCGCAGCGGGTAGTAGATTAAATCCTTCTGAAATAAGCCGAGCGAAAATGGATTTCTGATTTAAAAGCGGGGATGCACGCTCGGTTAATAAGTCCACGCAACTACATCGCGGACTTCCACCGCCGTTCCCGACCGCGAACTCTCCCTGGCCGCATCCAGCAGTGCCATCGTCGGCAGCACGCTCGCGGGCGTGACCGCAGGCGCGGAGTCGCCGCTCTCCACCGCCCGGCCAAATTGCTCCCATATCTGCCGTTCGTTCAAACCCACGGCGGCCCGGAAAACCGGGCGCGGTCCCCCGCCCGCAGCGGGGGTGAACTCCATCGCCGCCCACGTGTTCAGATTGAACTCCAGGCTGAATGCGCTCTCCGCCGACCCGGCCTGCCCATCGATATGCCAGCGCGGCAACGGGCGCGTGGTGGTCGTATTGATCTCCACCAGTCCCACCGCGCCATTGTCGAAATCAATACACACCCGTGCGAAATCATCGCAATCGTGTGTCCACACATTCCCGCGAAGCTGCGCGAAAACCCGCACCGGTTTCGCCGGGAACATCAACCGCCAGATCTGATCGATGAAATGGCTTCCCCAGTCGTATAACCCCCCGCCGCCGAAACTCGCCTCGTTGCGCCATCCCGGCCGATATTCCTTCGCCGCCGGTCCGACGCAACTGGACCACTGACCCAGACGGCTTTCGACATTGATGACCTTCCCGAACTGCCCCGCTTGAACCGCTTGCCGAACGGTCAGATAATCGATATCCCAACGGCGATTTTGAAACACGCTCAACACCCGCTTGCGGCTTAGCGATTCGGCCGCGAGCTGCGTCGCCGTCGGCAAATCCAACGTCATCGGTTTCTCGACCATCACGTGCTTGCCTGCCGCCAGTGCTTTCATCGCCTGATCAAAGTGCATCGCCGTCGGGGTTGAAACGAGAACCGCATCCACCTTCGGATCGTCCAACAGTTCGTCGACGGTGGCAAACGTCTTCAGCCCCCGGCTCTCCGCCATCGCACGGCGTGCAGGCGTCTCATCCGCCACCGCAAAAGCGCGAATGCCCTCCGCCTTTTCAAGCCACGCCGCGTGCTCTGCGCCGATGCGACCGAAACCGATGATGCCGATGTGAACTGCCATGACCGCAATTGTAACGGCAACCTCCCGGATGGAAGCATCCGGTCAGGTTCGGGTTTCTTTGAGATGAAGGTCTTTGGAAAGTCGCAAGCGGTCAAATAATTTCAGCACATCTCTGAAAATGCTGCCGTCCAAGAGGTCGATCCCCGTGCCACGACACTTGGCGCAGGTATCGACGGAAATGAACCGGACGATACGACCACGATCGCATGAATCGCACCGCCGCCATGGGGTCGACAAATCAATCATGTGTCTCCGCTTGAAAATCCCGCATCAGACGCATTGCAAAGCTGCCTATTGGATCGCCGCTTGCCAGAACGCATAGGTCGTCTCACTGATCGCGCCTCCGCCATCCGCATGGCAAATAGGGTATAGCCCCGCGAAGAACGCCACGGCGTATTCCGGCAAACCGAGCAGGCGCAGGCTGATGAGAATGCGGGTGATCCTCAAGTGATTGTGGTTATGGGAGGTCAGCCAATTTTCCTTTCGAACGTCCCATTGGGCGGAACGCAGGATGCGCGCACCGCTTTTTTCCGCGACGCATTTGAGGCCATAGAACTTCAGCATTCGTCGCAGGGATTGTAGAAGATTTTGACGGAGTATCGTCCGCCGGGCAAACTGCTCTCGGTGTAGTGCCGTCACCAGGGGAGCATCGGGATTGACCGCGCTCGGGCGGTCGTTAGGGAACAGCCATTGAATGTAGTCGTGGCAACTTTCAAGGCGATCGTCGCTCCACGCGAGAATTTCATCCAGTGTTCGGCCCTCCGAATCCGTTCCAGTTCCGTCATAAAATGACAGAAGTGGATCGGTAACCGCAGCCGGAGCCGAGAGGTCTGCGGCTGCTTTCAGACGAGTGGACGTTTTTCCGGCGTCGTTTTCCTGACGTTCGTGATGCTTCATTTGTTCATCGCTACGCAAAACTTTCCCTTAAGGCTCCAAGCGCGAATCGCGGTGATACCGACGTAAAGCGTCAGCGGTCCCCAAAGCACATAGAGATCCCACCAGCCCACCTCCAAGAGGCAGCCGACTATGACGCCGATCAGCAAGCCAAGCATGAAGCCGTAGACGTCTTCAGAATCGGACGGAAACAGCCGCGAGAAAACGGTGGGCCAAAGTCCCTGCGGCGAGGTCACTCTGCGGGGGACTTCAGGGCTTGAGTCGCTCGTAATGCAAGTACACCGGATAGAGGCAACCGCGACGGAATGGAATTTTATTCCAATTTTCCCGCTCGCAGCAACCTCGCTGATTTTATCTAACTCTAGTCGAACTGCATTGCCGATTCCGTTAAACCGGGAACCAGCCTTCGATGAGAGCATCGTCGTGGCCTTGAAGGCGATTGAACTGCTCTTGCCAAGTCTGCGGAGCAAGGCGTCGCGCGCACCAACTTGCCACCAAGAGGACCAGTGCGTCCAGCGCGTCTCCTTCCGCATCATCCACGACAGTTGCCGCCGTTGAATCCGAGATTGGCAACCGGTATGGCGCGCTTTTCAGCGCCTCGATGATGTTGCATCGCTCGTTGCGATGCGCTGCGGTCGTTCCTTTATAACTTACATTCCTGTGCAAAAGCCTTTGCTGAATGGTGACGCCTGGGAAACCTTCTATCACGCGCGCCGAATTCGTACCCGCCGTGCGCGTTACTCCAGTGGTGAGCTCATCGAACGACGAATTCCCAAAATTCCAGCACGCGAAGGTGCAACTCCCGGCGAATGTAGTATCCGCACGGCTATCGCTTTCAGACGATCTGCCCGGAATTTCAGCGAGCGATTGGAATCGGACTGAGATTGGATTGCGCACACGCCACCATCCCTCGAAACCAGTATGGCCTTCGTAAAGTTCAGCAACCGTCGCATCGCTCGGCATTTATTTCTGGCGGTCGACAACTTCAGCGATCACCGCTTGCATCGGGTCGGTTTGTGCTGCGATTAGAATACAGAATCCCGGTCGGAGACGCTTGGGGCCAGAATTCCGCGTCGCGAACCACGCCTCATGTCGCGGTGAGTGGTCTGCCTGTAGCAGGATGCTTTCTAGTTCCGTTTCGGGCAAGGGCCCTCCGCCCAGCGTGAATTTAGCTATGAAATGATGCTTTGCCATAGGTGAAATCCTCATTCAGTTAGACCATTTGCGATAGACCGCGCCAGGTCGATGGCTTTGCGAAGCTGTAATTCCGAAAGAAATCATGAGACAAGGTTCAGGATTTGCGCAGCTTCCATTCCGGCGGCAGTTGCCCTTCCGGTGATCCAATGGGCAGAGGCCCGCGCTGGAACAAAATATCGCCGCCGACGACGTTGAACTTATCAAAGAGCCATTGCAGATCCCTGTCATAGCCGATGACAAAGTATTCCGTTCCAGTCAGTTCAGTTTTGCGGAGATCGACGTGGTCACGGAGGCTTTCATAGACTTCGTCGAATTGCTCGTCATCCATGCCGAACGCCGTCAGCGGGATGTCGCGCGCAACTCGATCGCTCACATCTTGTCGATTCAAAATCTTCGCGATCCTCCCTTTTTAGACCTTGGAACCACACCACCTACAATATCTAGCTTCGCTTGGAAACACCATTTTGCAGCGCGCACACCGCCGAACGGACGTCGACTCAGCAGCCTTAATCAGTGCCGGGAATGCCCGGATAACGAATCCGCAGCCGAAGATCATTCCCACGATGGACAAACCAGTGAGAGAATCCTCGGACAGCCCGGCAATTCCGTTGGCGGATGGCCGGATTGATGTCTGTGCCAGGAAATATGATAGGAGTGTCATCATCGGATGTCCTTTCATAAAAAATCTGTTTGTTACAACGTAAAGCGGAGCCACGTGCCCCTTGGTGCAGGTAGAATTCCGGCGTAAAATCCAAGGGCGACAGTGTTTTTGTACCCCCCCCGTCGCGGCACCGGCGTCCAGTCGGGGGTTCCCCTCTAACCTTTGTTAAAAGGCCCTAAAATGAGGGCTTTCTCTGTCAATGACGACAGAATGTCGCCGAGCTGTACCAAAATTTTATTCAATTCCCACGATTTTGCCTGCAGCAGAGACTCTGACAATTTAATCTGATGTTGCACGCGACTGCCGATGGTGCCGAGGAACAAATTCGCCAAGCAGCCGATGCCCGTACATGTTCATCGCCACCCGATCGCAACCTCTTCGGTCCCCCACGTCACAATCTCCTCTAACGGGTCGCCGAAGGCCAGTTTGGCTCGGGTGACGATTCCTTCCCGCTCAAATTCCTCGCCCATTTTTGGCGGGTATGCTTTGTCCTCGTCGACTTCCGGGCTGATAGAGTCGGGGCCGAAAGTCCGCTTGGTCCATCCGTTGGCCACTGTTTTGACAGACCGCATTTTTTGGACATCCTTCATTTAGCAGTTATCATCAATTCCCGCTGGATGGATCGCGCACGCCCTGCGGACGCGCGTTGATCGGGTCGGGTCCGTGCGTTATGTCCTGGGAGGACACATGTCTAATCACGAAGATGCGGAATTTGAATCGATGCCTCCGCCGGATCACGAGGTTCTGGAAAAAGTACTGCGCCAGTCATTCGCCGTTGGCGATGAGCCGGTTGACCCGGCACTGACGGCGGCGCTTTTTCGTGTCGTGGACCGCCATGGTTCTGAGAAAGATCTATCCGAAGCATTGGTGAGCGAGCTTGTTCTGGCGGTCATCAGTTCCTATTTCAATGTCGTTCCGGAGCCGGCGGGGCTTTGGTCCCGGATGGCAACGTCCGTCGCAGGAACCCTCTGCGACGACCCAATCGCGCGGGAGCGATTGAACGCGTGGTGGAATGGCCTTCGCAGGAGCTTCCATGAAAAACACTAGCGCATTCGGCACGCAGTCGCCGGGCCAGCCTTATCATCCCAATCAGGCCGGACGGAATCCCGCCGCTCTTTCGATCGACAAGGGAACGCAGCAACTCATCGAGTCGTGCCAGGGATTGGTCAGAACGCTGGCATGGAAAATCCATCGGAAAGTTCCCGCCTCGGTCGAAATCGATGACCTGATCTCCTACGGCCAGGTGGGGCTGGCGCAGGCCGCCCGTGATTTTGAAACCGGCAAGGGGAATCAGTTCACCACCTATGCCTACCACCGAATTCGCGGGGCGATTTTGGATGGCCTTTCGCAAATGTCCTGGTTCAGTCGCCATGACTATCACAGTTGTCGTTACGAGCAAATGGCGAACGACGTGATCCGGCTTGACGGCGATGCATCGGCCACAACGGCACCTGCCGAGGCGGCGGGCAACACCGGTTGGTTCGTTCAACTCGCGACCTCGCTTTCCGTCGCCTATCTTGCTTCCTACCGAGACCGGGGGGGCGAGGACACCAACTGCATTGAAGACACCACCCGCGCACAACCGGCCGACGAAATTTGCCAACGGGAAATCTTCTCGAAGCTCGACGGGATCATCGAGCAATTGCCCGATGAAGCCCGGACGCTGATCCGTGCGACCTACTTCGAGGGCGTCACGCTTCAGGAGGCCGGCGCGCGATTGGGAATCAGCAAATCGTGGGCAAGCCGTCTGCATGCGAAAACACTTCTCCGTTTGGCGCAGTCTTTACGGCTTGCGGGGATATCGGGTTAGGCCGATGGAAGTGCAGGTCGCCTTGTGCCGCAGAAACATTTTTTTGCAATTGTCGGCTCGGACGGATAGGTTGTGTATCGACAGGCGTATACAGATCGAAGCAGTTTGGGTTGGCCATCGCGGTATTTTCGCGATGAGCCGTTGACGGGGTACGTGTGGCTATCATAGACCTTCTGAATTTTCAGCCTCTGCTGGCCCCGATTCCCGGAGCAAATCCAGCCGGGGTCAATCTTCGGCTGGACACGACCCCCACCTCGACATATCACAAATTGAAGGACGCGCGCAATCAGGCAAGAGCCATCGAACGCAGTTGGGTTCGCGAAGACAATAATGGAAGCGGAAAAGGCCCGGACTGGAATCCCGTGCTTCAACTGACACCGCTCCTCCTGACCGAGAAGACCAAGGATCTGGAAATCGTGGCGTGGTTCATCGAAGCGTCGATTCGAAGCCGTGGATTCAGGGGGCTGAGCGATGGTTTCCGGTTGGCCTGCGACCTGGTGGAGCGTTTTTGGGAGCATCTATATCCGAAGCCGGATGAGGATGGAGATGCCACGCGGGTGGCACCGCTGACCGGGCTGAATGGCGACGATGGCGACGGGACGCTGATCGCCCCGATTCTGTTGGTACCACTCACGCAAGGCAGCAGTGCCGGTCCGTATTCGCGGTATCAATATCAGCAGGCGGTGGAACTGGAGCAGGTGACCGATCCGGAGAAGCGAGCTCGCCGAGTTGAGCGTGGAGCGGTGACGCTGGAAATGTTTGACCGCGCCGTCGCCGAGACGCCGCGAAGTTTTTTTCAGGATTTGCTGGCGAGTCTGGTGGCGGCTTCGACTGAATTTGACAAGCTGTGTGCCTTGCTGGAGGCCCGTTGTGGAAAGGATGCGGATGGTCGATCGACCGCGCCTCCCTCCTCGCAGATTCGCAACGCCCTGCGGTCCTGCCGCGAAACGGTCGAGCATAGCACGGGGTTGTCCGTCGCCGACCTAGGTTCCGCTTCAGGCGCCCCCTCTGCGGCGAACGAAAAATCGCAGGCGTCTGCAACCGATGGAGCAGCCATGCCCTCTCTCGAAATGACCCAGCCGGTGACGGCCTTGCGCGATGCACCCCGCATCAATTCCGCCTTCGGCACACGGGAAGAAGCGTTCGGCGTGCTATTGACGATCGCGCAGTTCTTCCGCAAAACCGAACCTCACAGCCCGGTCTCTTACGCGCTGGAACAGGTCGTTCGCTGGGGCAAAATGCCGCTGCCGCAACTGTTGACGGAAGTGCTTCCTGAAGAAGTGCCGCGGCAACAATTGTTTCGCCTGGTGGGAATTCCCCACGGGGAGGGTGCGACGAAGGTTTAACGGTGGCGTGAACATGATCGAATCCTTTGAAAAATCAGGTTGCATGGGCGTATCGCCCGTGCTTCCTGGGCCAACTCAATGCACGGGCGAGACGCCCATGCCACCTCATTCAAAGCGCTCATTCCCAATAATTTGCGTAAATTTCGGCAACTTTCCGAGTGAAACCGCGACAATGGACCATAGGAGAAATCGGCTATGTCAGAATCCATTCACGACAAACTGAACCGCGTGCGCAAGCCGCGGGTGCATATTACGTATGAAGTTGAAACCGAAGGGGCAGTGGTCCAGAAGGAGTTGCCTTTTGTGGTCGGGGTGATGGGGGATTTTTCCGGAAATCCCACCGAACCGCTCAAGTCCATGAAGGATCGCAAGTTTATCCAGATCGACCGGGATAACTTCGATGAAGTGATGGCCCGCATGACACCGGGTTTGAATCTGAAGGTGCCGAACACGCTGAAGAACGATGGCAGCGAGATCGCGGTGAACCTGAAGTTCAACAAGATGAAAGACTTCGAGCCTGATGAATTGGTCAAGCAGGTTCCCGCACTGCAGAAGCTGATGGAGACGCGCGACAAGCTTCGCGAGCTTCAGTCCAAGGCCGACCGTTCCAACGAAGTCGAGGATGCACTGGACGCGGCATTGCGGAATACCCCTGCAGCGGAGTCCCCTAAGAAACCCGGCGAGGAGGCCTGATCATGAGCGAAGCAATCAAAGCAGCGGGTGGCGCGGCGTCGGCAGCGGCCCAGACCGTGGAACAAAATGCCGGTCTGTTAGGCAAAGTGCTCGATGCCACCCCGGCCCCCGAGCGGGATCGCATGAAAGAACTCCTCGGCGCGCTGGCCGATGATGCGCTGAAAGGCACGCTCGTCTATCAGAAGAGTGTGTCGCGCACGATCGCCCAGGGGATCAAAGCCATTGACGCCATGATTTCCAAGCAACTCGCCGCCATCATGCACGTTACCGAATTCCAGAAGCTCGAAGGCACCTGGCGGGGTTTTAATTACCTCGTCATGAACAGCGAGACGGGCACGCAACTGAAGGTCAAGGTGCTGAACGTGTCCAAGCGGGAGCTCTTCAAAGACCTGGATTCCGCGGTGGAATTCGATCAGAGTCAGCTCTTCAAAAAGCTCTACGAAAATGAATTCGGCACCGCCGGCGGAGAGCCCTACGGCACCCTGGTCGGGGACTACGAATTCACCAATCACCCCGAGGATGTCGACCTGCTCGGCAAGATGTCGAACGTGGCGGCGGCGGCGTTCTGCCCGTTCCTGTCGGCAGCGGCACCTCAACTCTTCGGGTTCGAGAGCTTCTCGGAACTCTCCAAACCCCGCGATCTGGCGACGGCGTTCGATACCGTTCCCTATGCCAAATGGAAGTCATTCCGAGAGACCGAGGATTCCCGCTTCGTCACTCTCGCCATGCCGCGCGTGCTTTCCCGGCTGCCCTATGGAGCCGGCACCAAACCCGTCGACAGCTTCGGTTATGAAGAAGTGGAATTGGACCGCGCGGGCAAATCCAAGGTCGTTCCCCACGACCAGTATTGCTGGATGAACGCGGCGTTCGTGCTCGCCACCCGGCTGACGGACGCACACGCCAAATACGGCTGGTGTACCGCCATCCGCGGCGCGGAGGGCGGTGGGCGCGTCGACGGGTTGCCCGCCCACATTTTCACCAGCGATGACGGTGACGCCGATCTCAAATGCCCCACGGAAGTCGGCATCACCGATCGCCGCGAGAAGGAACTCAGCGATCTCGGGTTCCTGCCGCTGGTCCATTACAAGAACAAGGATTACGCGGTCTTCTTCGGCGCGCAGTCGGTCCAGAAGGCGAAGAAGTACGATCGGCCTGCCGCCACCGCCAATGCGGAAATCTCGGCCCGGCTGCCCTATATCATGGCTACGTCCCGGATCGCGCACTATCTGAAAGTCATCGCCCGCGACAAGATCGGTTCATTCATGGAAGCCAGCGATGTTCAGGATTGGCTCAACCGCTGGATCAGTAATTACGTCTTGGCCGACGCCAAGCCCAGCCAGGAAATGAAGGCGAAATTCCCACTCGCCGAAGCCAAGATCGAGGTTCAGGAAATTCCCGGCAAGCCGGGTTCCTACAACGCCGTGGCCTGGTTGCGGCCATGGCTGCAACTGGAGGAACTGACGACTTCCCTGCGAATGGTGGCTTCCATTCCGCAGAAGAAATAGGCGGACCCGTTCCCCTCGCGAGCGATTGAAAGGCTGCGCCCTTTGTCAATTTCAGCGCCTACCTCCGAGCCTCCGACGGCCGCACCGGGAATCGACCCGGAACGCGCGTTGAATCCGGCGGCCAGTCTTCTGGATTTCGTGCTGGAGAACGAAAGTTCCAGCACGAATCCAGTATCGCCATCGGTAAGTGAAAATTCGCTCGACGGTTTTCTCACGGAACCGGTCGCGTCGAAGGCTCTGGCGATATGGTTCGATCGCGTCCCTGAAAGTCGACGGCCCCAGGGTCGTCAGGCGGTCGCCCGCGCCCTCGGCGTCGATATCGCGCGGATCGACGGCCTGCTCAACGAGCAGGTCAACGCGATTCTTCACCACCCTCGATTCCAGAAGCTCGAAAGCTCATTGCGAGGTCTCCGCTACCTCGTCGGACAGGCGGGAGGGGAAGACGCGGTCAAGTTCAAAGTGCTCAATGTCACGTGGGGCGAACTTGCCCGGGACGCCGAGCGGGCGGTTGAATTTGATCAGAGTCAGTTGTTTCGCAAGGTTTACACCGAGGAATTCGGGAGCGCCGGCGGTGAGCCTTTTGGAATCCTCATCGGCGATTATGAAATCCGCCATAGGCAAAGCGCCGATCACCCGACGGATGATGTCGCGGTGCTCGCCAGCATCTCGCAGGTTGCCGCCGCCGCATTCGCACCGTTTGTGGCCGGCGCGGATTCCAATCTGTTCGGGCTCGAAGACTTCACACCGCTGGAGCGCGGGTTGAACCTCGAGCGGATATTCGACCAGACCGAATACCTTAAATGGCGGGCGTTTCGCGACACGGAGGATTCTCGCTTCGTCGGTTTGACGATGCCCCGCGTTCTCATGCGCGTCCCTTACGAGGACGATGGATCGCGGGCCGATGGGTTCCGCTTTTTCGAGCACGTCGGTGGCCGCGACGCGTCCAAATTTCTTTGGGGCAATGCGGCGTGGGCGTTCGGCGCAGTCGTGGTGCGCGCGTTCGGCGAATGCGGTTGGTTGGCCGACATCCGAGGCGTACACCGGGGCGAGATGGGGCGCGGCTTGGTGCATGACCTGCCCAATCCGTCCTTCAAGACCGAACGGCCCGGCGTGGCGCGCCGCGGTTCGACCGACATCATTATCACCGACAGCATCGAGCGGGAACTCGGCGAACTGGGATTCATCGCACTGTCGCAATGCAAGGACACCGAATTTGCCGTCTTCTACGGGAATCAATCGCTGCAAAAGCCGAAAACCTACGACCGCGCCGGCCCGACGACCAACGCCCGCATGTCGGCGATGCTCCAATACATGCTCTGCACGTCGCGATTTGCGCATTACCTGAAGGTGCTCGCCCGGGACAAAGTCGGTTCATTCGCCGAACCGCGTGAATTGGAGGATTTATTGACCCGGTGGCTGATGAAATACTCGACGCCCGACGAACATGCTTCGCAGGAGGTCAAGGCCGAATTCCCACTGCGGGAAGGTCAGGTCGAAGTGCGCGAGCTTCCCGGAAAACCCGGCAGCTTCGGGTGCATTATGCACCTGCTGCCGCATTTTCAACTCGATGGCTTGAGTGCCAGCGTGCGGCTCACCACCGAACTGGGACCGAGTCGGTCGCGGTAGACCGATTTTCGAATCAGTTCTGTATTTGGAGGGCGGCAGTCCCCTGCCGCCGGTGCGGTTGGAGGGCGGCGGTCCCCCGCCGCCGGCCCTGGCGTCGCGGGAGCGACGCCCTCCACCTGGAGGACGGCGGCACCTGCCGCCGGCGCGGCGGTCGAGGATGACCGCCCTCCAAAATCCAAATTCGCCACGGTTAACGGAGACCCCATGACCGCTAAAGAATGTTATCACGCCGGGCAACTGACCGAGGCCCTGTCGGCGGCGGCGACACAGATCAAGTCGCGCCCCACCGACATCGCCGCGAGAACTTTTTTTACGGAGTTGTTGTGCTTTGCCGGCGAACTGGCCCGTGCGGATGCGCAGCTCGATGCACTGGCGACGCAGGATGCCAAAGCGGCGGTGCCGATCGCTCTGTTCCGCCAATTGATCCGAGCCGCCACTTCGCGCGAGCAGTTTTTCGCCGAGGGTCGATTGCCGGAATTTCTCGACAAGCCTTCAGAGGGGATGCAACTTCGTCTCGAAGCATCGATTCGCTCGCGGGAAGGGGCCCCCACCGATGCCGCCGCGCTATTGGCCCAGGCCGAGGAACTTCGCGTGCCATGCGCGTTGAGTTTGAATGGCGCGAAAATCGATGACTTTCGCGACCTCGACGATCTCACCAGTTCATTCCTCGAAGTGCTGACGACCAACGGCAAATACTATTGGATCCCCATCGACCGCGTCGAACTGCTCGAACTGCACCCCCCCGAGCATCCGCGCGACCTTCTCTGGCGACCCGCGCACCTCATCGTGCGCGATGGCCCGGACGGTGAGGTCTATCTCCCGGTGCTTTACGCCGGCACGCAACGAATGAATGATGACCGCCTGCGCCTCGGTCGCGCGACCGAATGGACCGGTGACGGCAGCGAGAACGGCCCTGTCCGTGGAGTCGGGCAGCGAACTTTTCTCGCCGGCGAGGGAGCGGTCGCGATCCTCGAAATCAAAGAACTGCGGAGCGCCACCGCGTAAGGAACCGTATGTCACGGGTGTCGCGAAATCAGAATGTAGCTGCTTCGCCGTTGGACAGGTTGCTGGACCGCAACCCCACCGACGCAGGCCGAGGCGCGGATCAGTCGCTGCGCGACTTGAAGCAATCGGTTCGCCGCGATCTTGAAAATTTGCTCAACACCCGATGGCGGTGCAAAATGTGGCCTCCGGATCTGGACGAATTGGAGACGTCGCTCGTGAACTACGGAATTCCCGATTTCACCGGAACCAACCTCGGCACCCCGTCGTCGCGGGAGGAATTTCGGCGGATCATCGAGCGGGTCATCCGGCGGTTCGAACCGCGATTCAAGTCGGTGCGGGTGATCTTCGCGGAAAATGTCAGCCCGATCGAGCGCACGCTGCGTTTCAGGATCGACGCGATGCTCCGGCTTGACCCCGCGCCGCCCGAACCCGTGGTGTTTGATACGTCGCTGGAGCCCTCGACGGCCGGCTTCGAAGTGAAGCGCGCCGGCCGCTGAATAGCGTCAACGTCGTTCTGTTTGGAGTGCCGGGATGGGTGACGAACTGCTTCCCTATTACAACCGCGAGTTGGCGTTTATTCGGCGACTAGGCGCGGAATTCGCCGACGCCAACCCAGGCAAGGCCGGCGCTCTGCGCATCGGCGCCGACTCCTGCGAAGACCCGCACGTCGAGCGGATGATCGAGGCGTTCGCCTACCTGAATGCGCGCATTCGCCACAAGATCGACGACGATTTCCCGGAGATTACCGATGCGCTGCTCGGCGTCCTGTACCCCCACTACGCCGCTCCGATCCCCGCGATGTCCATCGTGCAATTTTCGCTCGATCGCGGGCAGGCGAGCCGCACAACGGCATACACCGTCCCGCGCGGCGCGACTTTGGAAACCGAACCGGTCGACGGCGAACCCTGCCGCTTTCGCACCGCCTATCCGGTCGAACTCTGGCCGATCGACGTCACCGCCGTATCGTTTCAAAAACTTCCTTTCGCCAAATCCGGTTCCGCTTGGCCACCCCACGCCGTCGCCTCGCTGCGAATCGAACTGCGCTGCATGGTGAAGGAAATGACATTCCGCAAGCTCGGGCCTCCCACGCTCCGTTTTTTAATCAAAGGTCAAAAGCAGCATATTTTCGCGCTCTACGAGGCGATTCTGAACAACACGGTCGAGGTGTTCGCGGCCACGGGCCCCAACGACCCGTCGCCGTTTCGGCTCGGTAAAACGTGCCTTCAGCCCGTCGGTTTTGAAGCCGACGAAGGACTGCTTCCCTATTCCGCCCGATCGTTTCTCGGCTACCGGTTGCTGACGGAATATTTTGCGTTCCCGGAAAAATTCCTGTTCGTCGACCTCGCCCTTCGCCCCGAAGCCCTCGCCCGGATCGGGACACAACTCGAACTGACCCTGTTCGTCAACCGCTGGTCGGCGGAACTAGAGCAAAATGTGTCGGTCGACACGCTGCGCCTCGGATGCACGCCGATGGTCAACCTCTTCAAGCAGCGCGCCGAGCCGATTCACCTGACGCATACCGAAACCGAATACCGCGTCGTTCCCGATGCGCGTCGGCCGCGCGCCACCGAGGTCTATTCCGTCGAGTCGGTCACCGGCTCCTCCGGGCAAGGCTCGACGATGGAATACGTGCCGTTTTATTCCCTGCAACATGCCGGTGACCGGCCCGAGGAACCGACTGCTTTTTGGTACGCCTCGCGGCGCGCGGCGGTCCGCACCGGTGGACAGCCGGACGATGGCACCGAAGTATTCCTCTCGCTGGTCGATCTTGAATTCAAGCCGTCCCTGGCTGCCGACTGGATCGTCGACGTCGAGACCGTCTGCCTGAACCGCGACTTGCCCCGCATCCTGCCGTTCGGCGGTGGGCAGCCGCGCCTTCAACTCGTGGACGGCGGGCCGGTCGCGCGGGCCGAGTGCCTCCTTCAACCCACGCCCACGCTCCGTCCACCCGCCGGCCAGCGGGCGATGTGGCGGGTGATCTCGCATCTGACCCTGAATCATTCATCGCTCGTGGACCCGGGCAAAGACAGTGTCGGTCGCCCCGACGCCCTTCGGGAAATTTTGAAGCTCTACGATTTCGCCGACTCCGGCGACACGCGAGCCAAGATCGCCGGGGTGGTCGACGTTCGCTCCCGGCGGGTGGTGGGCCGGGCCGGTGGCGCTACCGCCGGCGGTTTCTGCCGCGGCGTCGAGATCACCGTCCGCTTCGACGAAGATCGCTTCCCCGACAACGCCACGTTCCTGTTCGCCAGCGTGCTCGAAAGATTTTTCGGGCTGTATTGTTCGATCAATTCCTTTTCTCAATTTATCGCCCGCACGGATCAGCGGGAGGGAGACATGCGCCGATGGCCTCCGAGAGCGGCTCAACGCACACTACTCTAGGCGATGCCGTGCGCGACCGCTCGGTCGCACACGCTCTTTTCACCGAACCGTACCGCTTTGATTTTTATCAGGCGGTCCGAATGCTGGAATGGCACGCGCGTGAAGTCGCCGAAGCCGAAGCCGGATCGTCCGACCGGTGCGGGCAACCCGTCGGGGGAGACTGCGCCCCGGATCAGGAAGCCGTCCGATTCCGTTCGGTGTCCTCGCTCTCGTTTGCGCCCGCTTCCATTCGGGAAATCCGTCCCGGCGCGCCCCCCGCCCCGCCGGAAATGTTCACCGCATTCCTCGGGCTCACTGGGCCCAGCGGCGTGCTGCCGTATCACTACACTTCGCTGGTCATCGAGCGGTTGCGCGAAAAAGATCCGGCCATCAATGACTTCTTCGACCTCTTCAACCACCGCACGGTTTCACTGTTCTACCGGGCGTGGGAAAAATTCCGCTTCACGGTCGCCTGGGAGCGGTGCCGCTCGCAGCGTCGTCGTGACGGCCACGCGCCATCGACCCACACCACCGACGATCTTTTCACCAGTTGCCTTTTTTCGCTCATCGGTTTGGGCACCCCTTCCCTTCGCGGCCGCTCTGATGTGGCCGACGAAGTGCTGCTCTTCTATTCCGGGCATTTCTCCCACGCGCCGCGTTCGGCGTCGGCACTTGAGGCCATCGTCGGTGAATATCTCGGCGTAAATGCGACGGTCGAACAATTCAGAGGCCAATGGCTCGCCCTGAACGTTGCCGACCGAACCCGCCTCCCCGGCCTCGGTCTCGGTGAACCGCACAACAACCAATTGGGCATCAGCACCGTCGTCGGTGAAAAAGTCTGGGATGTTCAAAGCAAATTTCGAGTCCGACTCGGACCGCTGACCTATCGCGATTACTGTCGGTTTGTTCCGGGTGGTTCCGCCGCCGGTCAATGCTTCCAGATGATCCGCGCCTATGTCGGAACGGAATTCGATTTCGAGATTCAACTGATTCTGCTCGGCTCCGAGGTGCCCGAGTGTCGTCTCAGCCCGGGTGCCGGGCCCAGGCCGCTTCTGGGGCAGAACGTGTGGATGCGTTCACGGCCTTTCGAGAAAAATTTTGAGGACGCGGTGTTCAACGCGCCGGAATGAAAGAGGACCGATATGGCAGCCGTCAATCTGAAACATCTCGTCGGCAAATTGAATGAAGCTACCCGACGTTCCCTCGAGGGCGCGGCAGGCTTTTGCCTGTCGCTCACCCACTTCAACGTCGAGGTGGAGCACTGGCTGGTGAAGTTATTGGAGCAGCCCAACACGGATCTGGCCACGCTGTTTCGCTATTACGAAATCGATGTCGCCCGTCTGCAACGCGATCTCGACGTGACGATTCACCGCCTCAAGACCGGGAACAGCCGTTCTCCCGGGCTGTCGCCCAACATCGTGACGCTTTGCCGCGATGCATGGCTCATCGGCTCCGTGGAATACGGCGCGCCGGCGGTGCGCTCGGGCCATTTGCTCATCGCGCTGCTCTCCGATGACACACTTGCTTCGCTGGCCCACGATGCGTCACCGGAATTGGCAAAAATCTCACCGGAGTCGCTGCGAAAAGATTTTCGCGACATCACCGCCAACAGTTCCGAAGCCGACGGGGAAAGCGCACCTGCGGCCGCGCCGGGACAGGCGGTGCGCCCCGGCGGCCCTTCCAAAACCCCCGCGCTCGACCAGTTCACGATCGACCTGACCGCCAAGGCGCGCGCCGGGCAGATCGATCCGGTCCTGGGCCGCAACGCCGAGATTCGCCAGATCATCGATATCCTCACCCGGCGGCGACAGAACAACCCGATCCTCACCGGTGAGGCCGGCGTGGGCAAAACGGCGGTGGTCGAGGGATTCGCGCAGCGCGTCGCCGACAATGACGTGCCTCCGTCCTTGAAAGGCGTGGCCATCCGCACGCTCGATCTCGGGCTGCTTCAGGCGGGGGCCGGCATCAAGGGTGAATTTGAGAATCGGCTGAAGAGCGTGATCGACGAGGTCAAGATGTCGCCGCAACCGATCATCCTTTTCATCGACGAAGCGCACACCCTCATCGGGGCCGGTGGGCAGGCTGGCCAGCAGGACGCCGCCAACCTTCTCAAGCCCGCGCTGGCCCGAGGGGAGCTTCGCACCATCGCCGCCACGACATGGGCGGAATACAAAAAATACTTCGAGAAAGACGCCGCCCTGACGCGACGGTTTCAGCCGGTGAAAATCGAAGAACCCACGGAGCAGGTCGCGTGCGAAATGATCCGCGGATTGGTTTCGACACTGGAAAAGCACCACAACGTCCGCATCCTTAACGAAGCGGTGCTCGACGCGGTGCGTCTGTCGCACCGGTATATTTCCGGCCGTCAATTGCCGGACAAAGCGGTCAGCCTGTTGGACACCGCGTGCGCGCGGGTCGGCATTAGCCATGGCGCGACGCCGCCCACCATTGAAGACACCGGGCGCCGAATCGAACAGTTCGATGTCGCGATCGACATTCTCCGTCGCGAAACCGCGACGGGGGTGAATCATGCGGAGCGCCTCGAAGAGTTGGAGAGCCAGAAAGCCCAGTCGCAATCCGACCTGACTCTGTTGCAGAAGCGATGGGATGAGGAAAAGCGTCGCGTGGGTGAAATCCGCCAAATTCGCGATCGTCTCGAAGGACGGCCAGCGCCGGAAAAGCCGCAGTCGACAAAACAGGATGTCGTACCGGCACTACCAGGAAAGGTCGCCGCACCCAAAGTTGAATCGCCGCTTTCCGAGGTGGAGCGGGCCGGTTTTTTCGAACAGTTGACCCGGTTAAACGGAGAGCTGCGGACGATCCAGGGCGAGGCCCCGCTCATGCAGGTCTGCGTCGATTCGCAGTCCATCGCCGAAGTGGTGTCGGCATGGACCGGCATCCCCGTCGGGCGGATGGTCGCCGACGAAATCAAGACGATCCTTTCCCTTCGCCAGCGTCTGGAGGAGCGAATCATCGGCCAATCGCACGCGCTGGAGGCGATCGCTCAGAGCATTCGCACCAGCCGTGCGAACATGACCGACCCGCGCAAACCCATCGGGGTGTTCCTCCTCGTCGGTACCAGCGGTGTCGGCAAAACCGAAACCGCGATCGCCCTCAGCGAGTTGCTCTATGGCGGCGACCAGAACATGACCGTCATCAACATGTCCGAATATAAAGAGGAACACAAAGTATCGCTTCTGATGGGTTCACCGCCCGGCTATGTCGGTTACGGCGAAGGCGGGGTGCTGACCGAAGCCGTCCGGCGAAAGCCCTACAGCGTGGTGCTTTTGGACGAAATGGAAAAGGCCCATCCGGGCGTGCAGGACATCTTCTACCAGGTGTTCGACAAAGGCGCCCTCCGCGACGGCGAAGGGCGCGACATCGACTTTAAAAACACCGTCATTCTGATGACCTCCAACGCCGGCACCGAACTGATCATGAAACTCTGCGCGGACGTTGAAACGCGCCCCGATCCCGAAGCCTTCGCCGATGCCCTTCGGGAAGAATTATTGAAGACGTTCAAGCCCGCCTTTCTGGGCCGTCTGACGGTGGTTCCGTATTACCCGCTGACCGATGACGTGATGAAGACGATCATCAAACTGCAACTCGGCCGGGTCAGCCGGCGCGTGCGGGAGAATTACCGGGCCACCTTCACCTACTCCCCGGAACTCGTCGACACGATCGCCAACCGATGTACGGAGGTCGCCAGTGGCGGCAGAAATGTGGACCACATTCTCACCCGTTCACTACTCCCCGCCCTTTCGGCTGAATTTCTCGGGCGACTGGGCAGCGGTCAATGCATCAACTCCGTTCACGTGGGCGTCGACCCGCACGGAGCATTCGAGTACACGATCGCCTAAGAGCCTGATGGAGGGCGGCAGTCCTCTGCCGCCGGCTTTCGCGTCGCAGGAGCGACACCCTCCAAAATTTATTTTCGAACACTTACGCACGTCTTGCAATTTGAACTCTTCCCGCCCGCGCAGACAATGCGCCCATGTTTATCCATCAAGTTTGTTTTTGGCTCAAGCAGGGGACTTCCGACGCGGCGAAGGAGCAGTTAATCGCCGACTGCCGTCAATATCTGGGCAACGTCCCGGCGGTACGGCAACTGTGGGCCGGCCCGCCCGCAATGACGCCGCGTGAGGTGGTCGACAATTCATATCAGGTCGGGCTGCTCGTCGTGATGGATGATTCCAAGGGACACGATATCTATCAGACCCATCCCCTGCATTTGGAATTTATCTAGCGGAATAAAGCGCACTGGGAGAAAGTGCGCATTCTCGATTTTCTGGGATAGCCCGGCTCAGTCTCAACCCTCACCGAATCACTCTCCCAGCATGAGATGGTGAGTGATCGCCCGGGGCAACATTTCCTGCTTGCGGCGAGCGGTGAGGATCGAGCGTAGGGACTCGCCGAGATTCCGTTTCATCATGCTGTTGATCGTCTCGCTCCGGGCGCGCTGGCCGTAGACTCCTTTGTCGGCCTTTCGGGCGAAGCGGTTTTTCATCAGGCGTCGGAAGTGCCCGGGCGGGGGCTTGGCGGACGGACGGCCGATCCTGGCCGGGATCACCGAGCGTACCTTCAGATGCAGCCGTGAGACGCGGTGGTTGGCTTCGGAGTCGTACCCCGCGTCGGCGACGACCGTCCGGACCTTCGCCCGCGCCGCCGACTGGCGCAGCAGGGGCTCGAAGTCCGGGGCGTCCGAGCCGTTGCCGACCGAGGCTTTGGCGGCCAGGATGTGATGGCTCGGCGTTGCCAGGGCCGGCTGGTGTCCTCACCGGCGGCACTGGGCATTCGCCGCGAGAAGTCGGCTCAATCATTCATCTACTCCCCCGGCGGCAACATTCCCTGCTCGCGCATCTTCTGCTTTAACTTCGCCAGTTTATCCGGGTCTACCGCCATCGGTTTTTTCTTCGGGGGAATGACCGGCATCCCTAAAAATTCCGCCGGCGTCCCGGGCGGCGGGGAAGCCAACCGGGCGGTGGGGATGTCCGTCACGTCGGGTTCTTCGTTCGGAGAACGTACCTCCACTTTCGCTTTCACCGTTCCGAATCCGCGCACGGGTTCGTGATGCGGCACGGGGATCGGTCGGCCGGTGGCGACCCTTCCCGGAAAAAGCCAGACGGCGAAGGGCATGCAGACGAGCAGCAGCAGCTTATTCCACCAGCCGTTGTCGACGGCTTCGGCGGTCTGCTCGAACCAGCGGAGCAATGTCAGTAGCACAAAGACACCGCCCGCCAGCAGCAGCAACCAGATGAAGCACCCTTGCACGGTGGACCTCAGAAGGGATGACGGCGGGAAAACAACACGGCGGCGATGACCAGGCTCACCGCGCTCAGCACGATCCCGGTCGTTGCCAGCCGATGCCCGAAGGCGGGTGAGGCATCTTCCGGAGCGCGTCGGTGAAGTTGCTTCAGGCTTATGATGCCAAGGGCGATTCCGGCAATGCCGAAGACCAGCAGCGCGCCGAATTCAATCAGGCTGAAAATCCCCAGAACCAGCGAGGCGATCGCCAGCGGATGGCGGTCGCGAATCCACTCGCCCCACACGGCGGCGCGCTCGTCATCCTTCGCGGTCGGACGTCCAAATAGTGCCATGGGCGAATCGTAGGGCTCCCGCGCCGACGGTCAATACCGTCCCACCCTATCGCAGCGGGCATCCATAGGGTCGGCTGTCGCGCGCACTCACGGTTTTACCAGAGGTCAATTCTTCCAGCGCCTTGTCAACGAAATTGATCTTCCCCTCTTTTTTTTCCCCATTGCGGCTGTCATCGCTATCCCCAATTCCTAAGTACACCACGGTGCCATTCTGATCGACAATCGCGAAGTAGGGCACCGTGCTGACGCCGAACGCTTTGGCCACCGCTTTATTTGCATCCTGCAGCACGTCGAAGGTCCACTGGTTTTGCGCCCGCCAGGCCTTGTCGCGCTCACCCGAGCTGTCGCGCGTGGAGTCGACCGCCAGCCATACCACGCCCTTCTCTTTATACTTTTCCGAAAGGGTTTTGCTCGTCGCGGCG
>JANXVV010000390.1 GCA_025351525.1 Humisphaera sp.
CCCCGTCGATATAACCGACCGAGACGTGGAAGTCGTTGGTGATGTTGTGCGAGGCGATGGCATCGGAGCTGGTGATGCCGCCGCGACCCAGCCAGTTGCCGATGCCCAAGGCATTGGCGTTGTAGGCGTTCTTGAGATAGCCGCGGGTGACGGTGGCAGGGGTGAGGGTGTTGTCGAGCAGCAGAAAGTGGTTGCCGAGGTCTAAGAGGCCGTTGGAGGTGATCGAAAGTCGATTGACTAAGTTAGTCACGCGTGGAGTTGCCACCCTCACCGTCAACGTGGAATCCTTGCCGATCAGAATCGCATTTTGCGTAAAACTGGCGACGGAAAGAGTGGAGGTATTCGTTCCCACACTCGCCATTGAAGTAGTGCCGGTTCCCGAAAGCGCTCCAAGGGTAGCCGACCCTCCGCTCATGTTGAATTGACGCTGATTGACCATTGCCCCGGCGGAGAGGCTGCCGCCGCTCTGATTGTAGACTCCGACTCCACCGGGTGAACTGGAAATGGAGATGGTACCGGAGACGGTATGAACTCCGCCCGATTGATTGAAGACCCCGAAACCACTGGAACCAATCTCCTCCGAACCGGTCAGGTTGAGTAGGCCGGCGCTGAGATTGACGGTTCCGTTCGACAGGCCATAGGTTCCGACGTAGAGGTCCTGGGCGGTGACGGTGCCGCCGGACTGGTTGAATTGTCCGTTGCCGAGAAACCCGGCATAGATCGTGCCGACTTGCAGCGATCCGCCCTGCAGGTTGTAGGTTCCCCTGGACGCCAACTGCTCCCCGACGGCCAGAAAAATACTGGCGACATTGACGCCGCCCGTCTGGGTGAAGACGTTATCGCCGGTGCTGTTAAAGGCGATGCTTTGGCGCGGGCAAACCAGTTCGCCATCGTTTAGAACGTAGCTACCGGTGCTGTTGAGGTTTCGCCCGAGACTGAGGTAGTTGTTGACGAGGTGGAGTCCCCCGTTCTGGGTGAATGTGCCCAGGCCCCAGTAACCGATGTACTCGTTGCCTGTGATGGAAAGGGTGCCCCCGTTGATGGCGATGTTGCCGGAGGAACCTGCCTGCAGACCCGCGATGAGTATGTCGGCGGTATGAAGGCCGCCCCCTTGATTCATCGCGCCAATGCCCGCATTCCCGACGATTTCCGCGCCTTCCACGGTCAAGGTTCCGCCCTGAAGGCCCAGGAAGCCGTCCCCGGTGGGTCCGTCACCGATATAAATACCGGAGTTGGTGTGGGTGCCTCCGGATTGGGTATACGACCCGGTGCCGCGGTCGCCATAGCTTTCGCTGCCGAGGGTGAAGACCGATCCGTCAGACTGCGAATAGACCCCGCTGCTGCCTGCGAAGTAACCGATCGAAATTCCACCGTAGAGGGTATAGCCTCCGGTGTGATTGAAAGTACCAGTGCCGGAAAGCCCGACATAGACGGTATTAGAGGTGAGCAGCCCGCCGCTGAAATTGTAGGTGCCCGTGCCGGCGATGCTGGTGCCGCTGGCTTCACCTCCCAGCACGAGATAGCCACCCAGCGCATGGGTGCCGGCGGTCTGGTTGAAGGTGCCGACCCCGCTGTATCCGATGTAGACGCTGTCGGCGACATTCAAAGTCGCACCGCCGAGATTGACCGTGCCGACGCTGCCGGCGTTATAGCCCACATACAACGCGTTGGTTCCGGCACCGCTGACCGAATGCGTGCCGCCGGTGAGATTGATTTCCCCGACGCCGTCCTTGCCGACCCATTCGGTGGTGACCGAAAGCGATCTGGATGCTTGATTGAATGCCACACTCCCACCGTTGCCGGTGTAATCGGTGACGAGCGAGGAAAAGTTGCTGCCGGAGACGGAGGCATCGAAATTGACGGTCGTGAAATTACTACCCGACTGGACCAACTGAACCGTATCGATGGCCGCCGGTGTCGAACCGGTGGACCACTTGGAAGGATCGCTCCATAACCCGCTGGTTCCGATATAGGTTGGGCTGGCGGCATAGGCTGACAGCGGCCCACCCGCCATTGCGATCAGAGCCAGCGCCCCTTTTCGGCGCGTAGCCGAGCGGCGACGCGGTGCGATTGAAAAAGTTTGGGGGTTTGAGATTGAACGCATGGAACTTCAAAGGATAGAATCACTCATCGGGTGCAGACGGCGGGAGCAACCCTATTTCTACGGCGACGAGCCAACAGCAACGCGGTGGTGGAAACAAACGCGATCCCCGATGGTTCCGGGATTGCCAGCGGCACGGCTCCGGGGGCACCCTCGGCATAGATCCGAACCTGGTACGGGCCAAATGCATCCGAATAAATATTCAATGAATTGGGAGTGAGAATGTCGGTTCCACCCAGTATGGCAAGCCCGCTTCCCGCCATTGAAAAGCCCGCCGAAAAGTCCGTCACGACAACTCCGTTTGTGAGATTGAGCGCGATGACGTAGGTGATCCCCCCGAAGGACCGCGTGACATATTCGATGGCCGGGTTGGTGAAATTGACGGTGGTGACATCGGGCGTTGCGTCACTGGTCAACGCCGGGGCCAGACCGGTGATCGCCGCATCTTGCCGGGTCATTTCAGCGGCGACGTCGATCGGTGTCGCATCGTAGCGAAATCCGTTGATCTGCTGCGGGAAATAGGCGATGCCCCGCGCCCCGTGAATGACTGCATCCCAGATTTCGGCCCGCACCTCGGAAGGGGTCGGGCCGCGTTCCAGGGCTTCGGGCGTGGAATTACTTTGCAATCGCTGATTGCTGGTTTCGATGAAGGCAAAGGTGGGTTTGTTCGACCAACCGCGCAGTGTCCCCGTGGCTTGGCCGACCGCGCCGATCGCGTTCGGTTGATTCCAGCCGGTCACGGGATAGAGATCCTGCGCGACCCAGTCGCCCGCCTGAATGTAGGGCATGTAGTAAGCCTGAGTCCGCAACGGTGCAAAGCCGGGAACCATGAATGCGCCGGCGAAATTGATGAGGACCGGCCGGTTGGGATTGGCGGCTTTCAGGGAACCATAAATGGCATTGAGAATCGACGGATCAATATCCTTCAGATCCGGCTCGTCCGTCTGAAGCCATCCCACCAGATTGGGCGCGTTATCCGTCGCGGGGCTGGAGGTGGGCTCGCGGATGATCTTCAACCCGGCATTGGCGGCGGCGGTGGTATAGTCGTCGATCGAAATCTCGCCGCCCTGCGTCTCATAACCGATCAGCGTGTTCACCCCGCGCCCCTTCCATCCCGCGAAATTGGTGGTGGCGATGGCATTGGCGGGTTGGTAGAAGGTGGCGATCGGGAAGTAATCGGAGGGCAGCCCAGGCCCTAACGGGGCGGCGTACAATAAGGGGGCCACCGCTATAGCCGTCGCGCATCCTACAATCGAGTGAATACTCGGCGCATGGCCGAAGCGATTCCGCAAGAGCGCAAAATCAGCGTGTCGGGATCGACCGGTTCCATTCCGTTTCACCAGCATGTATACGCTCCGCTTTCTCTCAGTCCACCGCTTTCGTGCAAAGCTGAGAAGCTCTAAATTACTGCCGTTGAATCGTTGGTATGCTAACGCGCGCCTGGCTCAGCTACGAATGCCATTTGCGAAAGGTTCAGGGGGATCACTGTCGAAATAAATCACTGTGCGCCATCATGGGTCAATTGTCATCCTTCGGAATACCTCGGGGTGACAGTCGTTCTGCTATTTTGAAAGCCTGATTACGCAAGGCGGTTTAATAACTTATTCCTGAAACGGAATCAAGTAAAATATAGGGTGGCGACAAGAAGATTCGGCGGGGCCGGACGCAGAATAAATCGCATGCAGAGGCTTAGAATGGGGTCGATGGAAACTGCGTCCCATAAAAAACCCCGGGACGCCACAAGCGACCCGGGGTGGGAACGGGAGAAGATTTTAACCCGGCCAGTTTTTTGAGGCCGGTGTCATGGGCGTCTCGCCCATGTTCTCGCATTTATTTCGGAAAAAGCCTGGGCGAGACGCCCATGCCACTTCTGCAAAGCAAACTATTTCTTGAAAACCGCGACAATCCCCCGCCGTCGCCGCTTCATTAAAAATGACCCGATCCCTCCCACCAGCAACCCGCTTCCCGTCGGTTCGGGGACGGGCGTGCCCACCGATGGACTTAATACGACGCTCGTGCCGGCGGTCGTGTAGACATGCAGCTGATAGGGCTGGAAGCTGTCGTTGATCGCGCCGCCCGCCAGTGTCTCACTGCGAAGTTCATTGAAAACCTGCAGCTCGCCGATGCCGTTGAGCCCGGCGGTCTTAAATGACGTATCGCTCAACGTCGCGCTCGACATGTTCAGCACGAAGAGATATTTCTTGCCGCCATATTCCCGCCAGGTGCCTTCCAGCAGCGGGTTGTTCAAGGTCACGGTGTTATCGGTCGCATCGTTGCCGCTGTTCAGCACAGCGGCAAGCGACTTGATCAGCGCATCCTGCGTCGTCATCTCGGCGACGACATTCGCCGGGGTGTTGTCATGGCTGAAAACGGTCTGCCCGACGCGTTGTGGGAAATAGGTCAGGCCTTTCGCGCCGTGAATGATGGCGTCCCACACTTCGCCGCGCAATTCACCGGGGGTGACCCCGCGACTGCCGGCGACGGGGCCGGTCAGATCCTGCCAACTGGTCTCGATGTACGCCATCTGGCGTTTCCCTCCGCTCCAGGTCCGCAGCACGTCAATGACCGTGCCGGGATTGAGGCGCTTGCCGGTCCCGTTATACATGTCGTTTGGATTGAGCGGCTTGCTGAAGTCGACCCATTCCGGGTGATTCCACGCCGTGATCGGGTAAATGTCATTGGCGACCCAATCCGCGGATTTCGCGAAATCCTTGTACCGGGTGCCATCCCCGGCATAGGAAGGCGTCATCACCTTGGAACCGGCGACGTTGAGATACACCGGACGCTGCGGATCGACCTTTTTGAGGGCGGCATAGGTGGCCGTTAGGACGGCCGGGTCGATATTCTTAAAGTCCGGTTCATCCGGCTGCGACCAGGCCAGCAGGTTTTTCTCGTTGACATCCAACGCCGCATTCGCCCTTGGAGCGCGAATCATGTACAGCCCGCGCTGGACAGCGGCGGAATTCCACTGATTCAGCGCATCCTGCTGTTGAGGCACCGACAGCCCGGGATCGGGAAAGAAATCCACGACGGTGTTCACGCCCCGCGATTTCCAGATGTCGAAGCTCGAACTCGGCTGCAGAAACACACCCACCGGAAAAAAGTCCGTCGGCGGGGGGGTATAAGCCATCGCCACCATCGGACACGCGGCGACGACGGCAGCCACCAGTCCTAGCGGCACGCCTTTTATCGGACTCGCTGAAGCAAAATTTCCATTTTCACCGCTCGGTGAGACAGAATAACCCGCTTCCGGCAGTGCCGGATTGATCTTAAAACGCATCGGTTCTCCCTTCCTAACAAATCGGAATGGTCACGATGACCCAGATAGCCCACTGCGTTTATGATCGGTTAATACTTACCTGGATTTACTAGATTGCGAAAAATGAAATTATGGGACTCGTGCGGGTCTGTCCGATAACGTGTCGGTAAACAGGTAAGTAATTGGTGGAATGATGAATGTGGTTGACTGTCTGATTTTCTAATTGCTGGAAGCGGCGGTGGGCAATTCTTCAGTCTTATCCAGCTTGCCGCAGAGCGGTCAAGCCGTTTCAGCGACTTCTGAAAATTATTGCGATAAATTTTATTTTTTCTAATGACAGCACTGGATATGATTAAGAAGAGGTGCTAGAGTGGCTAAGTAACTCATCGGGAAGTAGATGCTGTCCATGCGAGTGCAAACGATGCCCTATGAGGTGGTGGAAATTCAGACCACCCCGAACCCGAATGCTTTGAAGTTCGTACTCAATCAGGTGATTGCAACGCAGGCGGCAAGCTTTTTCAATGCCGAAGCGGCAAAAGATCATTCAATAGCCTCCCGCTTGTTTTTGATTCCCGGTATTTCCAGCCTGTTGATTCTGAACGATTTTGTGACGGTCAATAAGCAACCGTCTGCCCAGTGGAAAACGATTTCCGGGGAAGTTCGAGATACGCTCAAGAAAGTTTAAGCGTTTTGTCGAAATATCTCTTGAAGTCGATCGGTTTGATGAACTAGATATAACCCACAGTCGTAACAGTGTTGCGAAGTGTTTCTTCCCTCCTTGCCCCGTAGGTCTCACCCACGCCTACGGGGTTTTTTATGCGCTGAATTTCCAAATCCCACCCCTTGTCATGATTCTTCTTACAGCCACCCCAATCGACGATTTTACCCTTCTGAGATTGCAAATTTTTTAGCGGCTGTGCTTTCGACACTGCCGCTAAAAAAATCACACCCTCTCACGGCGCAGGCGTCTCCGTCATGCGCGACAGCGACACCTGCGTAACCAAAGGCACGAACCCGGCGGCGCGGGATGCCTCGTACACCCTTTTCGCGTTCTCCGGCTTCAAACAATAGTCGATGGTGAATACCGGCTTGTTCGCCTTCAGATATTTTTGGTACTGCCGAACCCGTCTCGCGGTGGACGACTCATCCTTGTCGCGGTTGGGAATGTCGCCGCCTTTGGGCTTGCCCCAGGGGGTGTTGGCCTTGCCGCCGAACCAGGTGTCCTCGAACCCTATGCCATCAATGACATCGGTGTAGCGGGCATCTTCATCGATCAAGTACGCGGCGTTCTGCGCGATGATGATCGCATGGGGGTTCACTTCCCTCGCGGCTTTGCGGATCGTGCCGATGAAGTCCACCATCGCGGAGGCGGGGTTGATCTTCTGACGCTTCGCCTCGGCGGCGATGGCCTCGTCGCTGTAGCCGTCGATCCAGTCGAGATACAGACCGTCAAACCCCGCCTGCATCACTTGCCGCACTTCGCTCCGCGGCCCGCTGGCCATGATCTCCTGCCATCGCTTGTCCCAATAGGCGACGGGGAAGTCATCATGCCACCCGTCCGGGTCGCTCGTGAGGATGAAGTCCGGCTGTCCCTTGTGATCCTTGGTCGGCGGCTGCCAGTCCTTCGCCCAGTAGCCTCGAAAGCGCTCGGCCTGACCCGCATCAACGTAGGCCAACACGATTCGTCCCGGCTTCCCGGCGTGGAGTTTGGCTACCATTCCCTTCATGTCGAACGTGGCATTGTCGCGGGTGGTGGCGGTAGGCTCGACAACCAGCAGGTCATAGCTGCTGTTGGCAAGCCGTTCGATGGCCTTTGGTTGGTCCAGACCGTCGATCTGGTACATGAAGGTGCGGACCGCCTTCAAGTCCGGTTCATTGGCATGATCCGATATGCTAATGAAGGTTAATATAATCAGTATAGTTTTCATCGTTACACTGTAAACTATAGCTCTCAAACGAGGTGTGAAAATCACGCCAGCACGCCCTGCACCACCTTCCCGGCCACATCCGTCAGGCGAAAGTCGCGGCCATTGAAACGGTAGGTCAGTTTCTCGTGATCCAACCCGAGCAGATGAAGAATCGTGGCGTGAATATCGTTGACGCTCACCCGGTTTTCGACGGCCTTGAAGCCTATCTCATCGGTGCTGCCGTAGCTGGTGCCGCCCTTGATTCCGGCGCCGGCCATCCAAAGCGTGAAGCCGTGCGGATTGTGATCTCGGCCGGGCTTGGCACCCTTCTGGCTGACGGGCAGGCGTCCGAACTCACCGCCCCATATCACCAGCGTATCTTCGAGCAGCCCACGCTGGGCTAAGTCGCTCAGCAAACCGGCGACGGGTTGATCGATCTCGGCGGCGAACTGACTGTGGTTGCCGGCGATGTCGATGTGGCCGTCCCAGCTCTGTTGGTTTTCCATCCCACCGGAATAGATCTGCACGAACCGAACGCCGCGCTCGACCATCCGGCGTGCGGTCAGGCATTGGCGGGCGACGTGGGTGCATCGCGGGTCGTCCAACCCATACAGGGCCTTCAGGTGGGCCGGTTCGCTGTCTATGTCCAGCGCTTCGGGTGCCGCAGACTGCATCCGATAGGCCAGTTCGAAGCTCTCGACCCGCGCGGTGAACTCGGCCTCGGCACGGGTCTTCTCCTCGTGTGCATGATTCATGGCGGCGATCAAATCGAGCTGGGCCCGCTGCTGTCCCGTGCTCATGGCTAGCGGGCGTTTGAGATTGGCGATCGCCTCGCCTTTCGGTTGAAGGTAGGTTCCCTGGTAGACACCGGGGAGAAAACCGGCGCTCCAGTTGCTTGCGCTGCCCTTGGGCAAGCCGCGTCCTTTCGGATCGGACATCACTACGAACGCCGGTAGATCGCGGCTGGTCGACCCCAGGCCGTAGGTCACCCATGAGCCTACGCACGGCAGCCCCATTCGCGGCACTCCGCTGTTCATCATGAACAGGGCCGGGCTGTGGTTGTTAGACTCGGTGAAACCGGAATGAATGAAAGCCATCTTGTCTACTTGTTCGCCGAGATGCGGAAAAAGGCTGGAAACCATCTTGCCGCACTGTCCTCGCGGCGTGAATTTGAAGGGGGATTTCATCAGTGGGCCGACCGCATCGCGAAAAAATCCGGTCTGCGGGTCCAGTCCCTTTAATTCCTGCCCATCGTGCTTATCCAGGCCGGGCTTGTGTTCCCACGTGTCTACGTGACTCGGTCCGCCGTTGATGAAGATCCAGATCACCCGCTTGGCTTTGGCCGGGAACATAGGCATTCGGGGTGCCATCGGATCCGATGACTTGCTCAACTCCGGCGCACCACCTGCGACGGCGGGACGGACCAACAAGCCTTCCTCGGCCAGCAGCGTTGCCAGACCAAGCAGCCCCAGCCCGCTGCCGGAGCGACGCAGCCAGTCGCGGCGGGTGAGCAGGCGATTGGAATGGGGGCGAATGATGGAGTCGAAGGACATCATGGCGAATCCTATTCGGCGTATACAAACTCATTGGTACTGAGCAACGCCTGACAAAAATCGACCAGCGCCGCCGAGTTCGGGTCGGCCTGTTTGGCATGGCGGTAGACGGTTGCCTGGTTGGCGAT
>JANXVV010000416.1 GCA_025351525.1 Humisphaera sp.
GTCGGATTCATCATCAGCAGGATCAGGCCGACGACGAGGCTGATCCAGATTTCGGCGACGGAGAGGGTTTCCTGGCCGCGACGTTCGTAGGGGAAAGTATCCGGCGAAACATTATGGGATTCGGAGGCGATCTCATCGCCCACGGGAATGGGCGGCGTGGGCGTCTGCGACAGCTTCGGCAATTTCGACAAGTCCATCGTGCATCTCCCGGCTTGACCCGTACACCCCAACCGGCAGAATGATAGCAGATACCCAAGGAGATGCATGAGCGATAGCGTGGATGTGGCGGAGCAGATTCAGAGCCTGGCAACCAATGCCGCCGCCGAACTGGGTGCGGTGAAAGACGCGGCGGGGCTTGAACTGTACCGCATCAAATATCTCGGCAGCAACGGACAGTTGAAAGCCGCCATGAAATGGCTCGGTCAGGTCCCCCGCGAGTTGAAGCCGTCGACCGGGCAGAAGTTGAACGCGGTGAAAGAGGCGATCACCGCGGCGTTTGAAGCGCGCAAGGCTGAAGTGTCGAACGGCGGGGCGGGGGATCGGGTCGAGGTGGATGTGACGGAGCCGGGTCGTCGGCCGCAGATCGGGGCGAAACATCTGTTGATGCAGTGCGTGGATGAACTGGTCGAGCTTTTTGCGCGGATGGGGTTTGCAGTGGCCACCGGACCGGAGGTGGAGGACGAGTTTCATAATTTTATTGCGCTGAATATCCCGGAGCAGCATCCGGCGAGGGACCCATTGGATAATTTTTATCTGACGGGGACGGGATCCGGGGCGTCGCCTGCGGCTTCCGCCCTCGGCTTGAGTTTGGACTCAGTTCTTTTGCGGACGCAGACCAGCACCGTGCAGATTCGCGTGATGCAGGAACAGAAACCGCCGATCCGCGTCGTGATTCCCGGACGGGTCTATCGGCCGGACACGCACGATGACACGCACTTGTCGATGTTCCACCAACTTGAAGCGCTCGTCGTCGATAAAAACGTCACGATGGTGGACCTCAAAAGCACTATCCTTCAGTTCGTCCATGGATACTTCGGTCCTGAAACGAAGGTGCGATTCCGGCCCAGCTTTTTCCCGTTTACCGAGCCGTCGGCGGAGGTGGATGTCTGGTTCGAGGACAAGCAGAAATGGATCGAGCTCGGCGGGTGCGGCATGGTTCATCCCAACGTCTTTAAAGCCGCCGGGATCGATCCGGAAGTATACAGCGGTTGGGCGTTCGGTTTCGGCATCGAACGAATTGCCATGCGGAAATATGGGATCGGCAATATCCGTCTGTTCGTCGAAAACGACATTCGATTTCTTAAGCAGTTTGCGTAATCAATCATTCAGATCTGCTTTTATCACCTAAGTTTAGCGTCGGCCCGAAGGGCCGGGATTCTCCGCCGCGCACACAATTCCAAACATTTCCGAAGATTCCGTTGAAACTCAGTCTCAACGAGTTATAATTTAAAGCGTTCTTACGTTAGAACAAGCGGTCTCATTTGGATCGGAGCGGTCTGATGCAAAAATCCTGCGATCTTCCCGAATGTAACCACTGCGGTCCCTCCGACACCTGCCCGCTGCATAATCTCGGCATTGGTTGCCATGGCACGGTCGTCGGAGTCAACGGCGATCAACCATTGCGGCGACGTCTGCTCGAAATGGGTTTTTGCAATGGGGTGGACGTCGAAGTCGTCCGCCGTGCGCCTTTGGGCGATCCGATCGAATTTCGCCTGCGCGGTTACCATCTATCCCTCCGTGCCGACCAAGCCCGGCATGTGCTTATTTCGCAGAAGTAGCTGCCGGTGGAAAATTAACCGATTGCCAATAAAGACTCACTCTTACTTGTGCATTTACTGGCAACTGGCAACTATCCACCAGCAACTTTTACTATGTCCACCTGCTGTGAAACCTCCAATCTCAAAACCCTACCCGCCGAACTGACCGTAGCGTTGGCCGGCAACCCGAATAGCGGCAAGACGACGGTGTTCAACGCGCTCACGGGAATGCGGCAGAAAGTCGCCAACTATCCCGGCGTGACGGTCGAGAAGAAGACCGGCCGTTGCAAGCTAGCCACAAATCGCTGGGCGAACGTGATCGATCTGCCGGGCACCTACAGCCTGATCAGCCGTTCCCCGGATGAGCAGGTTGCCATGGAAGTGCTGCGTGGCCTGCGCACCGACACGCCGCCACCGGATGTCGTTGTCGTCGTGGTCGATGCCAGCAATCTGCAGCGAAATCTCTATCTGGTCAGTCAATTGATTGAGTTGGGCCATCCGCTGGTGGTCGCCCTGAATATGACCGACATCGCCGAACGGCGTGGCCTGCTCATCTCGTCCGAAAAACTCGAAGCAGCCCTAGGCATCCCCGTCATTCCCCTCGTCGGTCACAAACGCCAAGGCATTGCCGCCCTGAAATCCGCCCTCGATCGCGCCCGCATCGCCCCCCTCCCCGAATGGCCTCTCCCCGATGCCATGCGCGAAGAACTCACCCTGGTCGGTGGCGGCCTGGGCATCCTAGGCATCAACACCGCCAACAATAAATACAAGCCGAGGGCGGAAGCCGTAGGCGACGCCCCGAGTTCTTCGTCCGATAACGCCGCCTCCTTCTCAAAAACGCCAAACTACCACGCCCTCGCCGAGCGCCTTCTCATCGGAGACCATGCCGCCGACCTGGATC
>JANXVV010000126.1 GCA_025351525.1 Humisphaera sp.
ATGCTTCGGCGACTTTCAGCAGGCGATCGACAAGTGCCTCGACGAACTGGGCACCACGCATCGCTCAAAGATCGACACCTTGATGACCCTCAATTTTCAGACGTTCGGAAATGTATCAATGCTGGAGGCGTGAGGTATACATCCGTTGCTCCAACTTGAAATGGCCGCATTTCTCGCAGCCGAAGCGAAAACCAAGAAGTTTCTACGGCGCTTCCAGTTCTTACGTATATAGTGACGTCGCCGAAGTCTTGAGTTTGGATTTTGGAGGCATGTCTCTGGCGTCCATAAGGGCAGTTGATTTGAAAGGAGGCTGCGGATTTTCGCCCACGAGGCCACGCGCTTGCACCCGCCTATTCCTTGTGCGGTTGCTTTCAGCCGGAGGCTCGACTCCGCTACGCCCACGCGAAGGAATCGCAAACGTCTACCATTGCACCGACAACACCTGCGGACGCCCGAGAGATGCCTTAAAAATCCAACCCCTGAGGTTCGAAGAGCTCACTACCTTTGCAAGAGCCGGATAAGACATTAAAGATCATTCGACCAATGTGTACATAGAGCGCGTCAGTAGTGAATGGACGGACATATTAGGCCAAGATGTCTCGGTGATGTTCGATCATCGTTCGCCAACGACCGGCGCCATCATCGCAAACTCTCGGATCCGCAACCTGCCGAAGATCAATCCCCCCCAAAAAAAGAGACCTGGATCTCTCCAGGTCGCTTCGCCTAATCGTCAAATGGCTCCGATCGCAAACTGAAATTATTTCAGTTCGACGGTGGCGCCCTGCTCTTCAAGAGTCTTCTTGAGCTTCTCGGCGTCTTCCTTGGTAAGGCCTTCCTTGATCACCTTCGGGGCGGCTTCGACCATGTCCTTCGCTTCCTTCAGGCCGAGGCCCGTGGCGGCGCGGACTTCCTTGATGACGTTGATCTTCTTGTCGCCGGCAGCCTTCAGCACCACGTCGAAGGTGGTCTGGACTTCCGCCACCACAGCAGCGGCCGCGGGGGCGGCCATCATTCCACCACCGCCACCGGCGGCGGCTTCAATCTTGTGGGTTTCCTTGAGATAGGCAGCCAATTCAACGGCTTGCTTCAAAGTGAGACCGGCGAGCGTGTCGCCGAGTTGTGCGATTTCCATGATAACTTCTCCGGGACGTGACGTGTCCCATTCCGTGTCGATGCGCCATCCCGTCCAAGAGCCCGTTTCACATTGAAACGGTTTAACCCGCAAGGGGCTGTTGAACAGTCGGATGTTGCAAAAAGTTTGTTGCTTGAATATCTCTATTTGCCCTACATAGCCCCCGGCATGCCGGGGGGAACCTTCCATCGATCAAACACGTTTCGACTTCTGTAGGTTTCCCCCGGCGTGCCGGGGGCTATGTAGGGTGATTGACGTTTCTTTTAAACCGGGGCGGCGGCGACCTCCGGGGTTTCGGCTTCGCGCTTGCCGGCGTTCTGCTCGATGGTCTTGAGAATCCCACCGAGTTGACCACCCGGGCCAATGAGCGCGGCGGCGAGTTTGCTGCCCGGCCCGAGCAGTGCGGCGACGATGCCGGAGATGGCTTCCTCGCGGGTGGGCAGCTTGCTGGCCTGCTCCATGCCCTTGTCGCCGAGGTATATTTCACCGTCGAAGAACGCGCCGCGAAGCTCGAGCTTCTCGTCGGTTTTCTTCTCGGCCAACAGCAGCTTCGCGATCGCCGCGATGCTGGCGTTGCCGTAGATGACGGCACTCGGGCCATCGAGCAACTGCTCGAACCCGGCCAGTTTCGTGCCATCGGTGGCGCGCTTGGCGAGGGTATTTTTCACCACCGTCATCCGCAGCCCCTTGGCGTGCAGCCGAAGTCGGATGCCGTGATTCTTGTTGGCGCTGATGCCGCGCGGGCTGATAACCGCCACGCCCTCGATATCACCGAAACGCTTTTTCAATTCCGCCGTCAGAAGATTTTTGACTTTTTTGCTCATGGGATTCCAGAAGTTGCCAGTTGTTAGTTGCCAGTTGCCAGTGAATGCGAGCCATTGATTGCCTTTCTTACCGGCAACTAACAACTGGCAACTGGCAACTAATCCTCACACAATCGCCAATTGTACCGCCGGGGTCATCGTGCCTTTGATGACCACCTTCTTCAGGTACGTGCCTGTGCTGGTCGACGGCTTCATCTTGCGGATCTGGGCGATCATCGCATTGATGTTCTCTTCGAGTTTCGGATTATCGAAGCTGACCTTGCCGACAACGCAGTGGACGTTGCCACCGGAGTCATTGCGGAATTCGACCTTGCCGGCGGCATATTCCTTGACGGCATCGGCGATGTTCGGGGTCACGGTGCCGGCCTTGGGCGAGGGCATCAGACCCTTGGGGCCAAGCACCTTACCGAGTCGGCCGACGAATCGCATCATGTCCGGGCTGGCGATGGCGACGTCGAAATCGGTGAAGTTTTCCTTCTCGATCGCGGCGACCAATTCCTGCCCACCCGCGCGGAGCGCGCCGGCAGCCAGGGCGAGGGGGACGAGGTTCTCGCCGCAGAACGCGACGACGCGCTTGGTCTTGCCCACGCCGTGCGGCAGGGAAAGCGAGCCACGAATCATCTGATCCGCGTGCTTGGCGTCGATGCCGAGGTTGAAGATCAACTCGACCGACTGGTCAAACTTGGTGGGGGGAAATGCCTTGACCGCGTCGATCGCGGCGTCAATGGCAACGGGCGTGAGGACGGCCTTGGTGGCCGCTTCCTTGTAGCGCTTCGAACGTTTAATAATGACAGCCATGTGGCTAGTCGCTCCTGGTGCAGGGTACAAAAGCTTCCCGCTGAGCTCCCACTGTTACAGGCCGTGGTGCGCCTTTTCTCGTTTTATCCGAGATCTTAATAAACTATCTACAATCACTTCGGCGCTGGGACCACCTGTAATTCTTCTTTACCTGTAAAGAAGTTTGATCCAACGCGATATGACTCGCCTTTCTCACCTCGAACTTCATAGCTCTGAAGCGTCACGATGCTTCCAGATGTTTCGTCTCGAAAATTCACTGCCCCACCTCGAAGCAGGAGAGGCGCTCCAAGACACGTGTAGCTTCGCTGGCTCCCGACGTCAGTAAACCTGTAGCGAGGTACGTAAGTCGTACACCCCGCCAAAACAATTGCCGCAAAGCTCAAAGAAATATATTTCAATACGTACATCGTTATCACCCCTCAATCGTAATTCCCATCGACCGCGCCGTCCCGGCGATCACCCGCCCCGCCGCCGCTTCGTCAAAGGCGTTGAGATCCTTGCCTTTTTCCTTGGCGATGGCAATGCACTGGGCCATGGTCAACTTGCCGATCTTGTTCTTGTTCGGCTCGCCGCTGCCCTTCTCGGCCTTGACCGCATCCTTCAACAGGACGCTGGCCGGCGGGCTTTTGAGTTCGATGTCGAAGGTGCGATCCTTGTAGACCGTCACCAGGCAACCGATGACCTTGCCCTTGAGGTGGGCGCTCATCGCGTTGAATTTCTGGATGAACTGCCCGGGGTTGACGCCGTGCTGGCCAAGGGCCGGCCCGATCGGCGGCGCGGGGGTCGCGGTGCCGCCGGGAGCCTGGAGCTTGAACTGCGAAGTCATTTCTTTCTTGGCCATGATGATCTCAATCCCTAATCAGTAGGTTCCGTCTTTCGGAACGGTTTTGCACGTCAACGTACTTTTTTACGGGCTGTGCCGAAGGCACGCGTTTTCTTCAAGACGAATAACGCGTGCCTTCGGCGGAGCCGCTAAAAACATTCCCGAACTTACGGCTCGACGATCCGAACTTCTATCTGCCTGCGTCCCTGTCGGGCCACCGGGGTCAATTCCACGGTGGTTTCCGAAACCGTGGTTTCAACGACCGTGTCGCCGTGAACTCCAGCACTCGGCGACACAAACTCCGCCGGTTCCACAAAATCCACACCGCCCAACGGAGCCCGAAACGGCTCCTCTTCCCGCTGCGGTCCCGTCACCCATCTGGCCAGCCGATACATCGGCACGGCCAGCAGTAAAAGGGCAAGAAGACTAACCACAAACACGAAGATTGACAAGAGCAGCAACGCAATTCCCGGAATCGCCGCCAAAAATACAATCCACCGCGCCCAGCCCGGCAACCCACCCAACGCCCCGCGGGCGGTTTGATATTGGGTGTAGTATTTGAGGAGTCGAAGCATGGGGGAAGTTGTTAGTGGGGAAGTTGCCAGTTGCCAGTAAAATGCAGGAAATTTTCTTCACTGGCAACTTCCTCAATGGCAACTAAAAACTTTCCCTCACATTTTCTCAATCTGCCAATATTCCAATTCCAACGGCGTGGGCCTTCCGAAGATCGTGGTGATGATGCGGACGGCGCCTTTGTCCGGCAGCAGTTCATCCACTTCGCCCTCGAAATTCATGAAGGCACCATCGGTAACGCGGACCTTGTCGCCTTTCTTCACATCCATCTTCGAGACGGTTTCGCCCTCGGGCTTGTCGGCTTCCTCAAGCATCGTGGCCTGCTCTTTGGCGGTCATGGCGCTTGGCTTGCCGTTGGAACCGATGAAGTCGCCGACGCCATCCACGCCTTTGATCATGTACCAGACGTTATCGGGGATGCGGCCATCTTTTTCGAGGGTCAACTCGATAAAGACATAACCGGGGAATTTCTTGCGGTCGGATTCCTTGCGCACGCCGCCCTTCATCGAGCGCACGCGCTCCGAAGGGACGAGAATACGGCCCACCGCCGTCTCCAGGCCTTCGATCTTGACCTTGCGGGCCAATTTCTCGCGCACCTGGTCTTCTTTATTACTCGCGACTCGAAGCGTGAAGAGTTGCATAGGCCTTTTCTAAAAGCGGTTCAAACCCAAAGACTATTATTCTGAACGAACAGCTCAACCGAAAGGGCCGAACTGAAGCACTTTGATCAGATAGAACACATAACCAAAAAACGTATCGAAGGCGAACAGCAGGCACGCGATGAACAGCATGAAGATGATGACGACCTTCGTGGAGCCGATCAACTCCGCCTTGGTGGTCCAGTTCACCTTCTTCATTTCGCTATCGGTGGCGATCAGGAAATCGACGACGTTCACGCGGTTGATGACCTGGAAGACCACCAGCGCGAAGATCGCCAAAAAACCACCGACCAGCCCCAGCACCACCGGCATGTTGGGCCGGTTGTTGACCTGGAACCAGATCGCCGATCGCGAGTATAAAAACTGAGCCGTCAACAGCGCAATCAAGACCGCCCCACCAACCGTTCCGATGCGGGTCCAGTAGCCCTGGCCCTTTTTATAGATTGTGAAAAACCCTCCGCGCTCCGCGTTTGATGCGATCGGTTTGACACCGGACGGCGCGGGATATTTCGGAGGAACATTGCC